>JAZLAD010000106.1:0-8184 GCA_045613005.1 Acutalibacteraceae bacterium
TCGTGTAACCAAATACAAAGCTTTAACATTTCGTCATTTAAAATAGGACTTTCATCGGTTACAGAATAGATTTCTTTGCAATTTTTGATATTTACGTCATCCAAAAGGGATAAAATCATACCCTGTTTTTTTATATTTCCCCTACCGAACGGCACAGTTACTCTGCATCCTGGCAAAGCGATACTTTTAAAGGCTTCGGGAATAAGATAGGTATAGCGCTTATCAAACGCATCGGTTGCACCGTCAAGCACTATTTCGGCAAAAGAAGCACTCATCTTATCCCCCCTAAAAGTTATTTTTTTGAATTAAAGAACCTCTTTTTCAGCGGCAAGCTTATTTGTTGCAAGACTAACGGGCTTTTCGATTAAAATTTCTCCCTGTTCTTCTGCTTCTAGAGAAATTTTTCTTGCAGTTTTAGCAATATCGGTTACCAAGCGGTAACGGTTGTCATAGCTTTCAATTAATTTTCCAATTGCGGGATTTAACATAGTGTTCTTTCCTTTCAAATTAAATAATATATAAATTTACTTATTAAGTACAAAATCGACAAGTGCCGATTGACGCTCTATTTTAAGTCGATCAGCGGTAATAATTGCTGCAAAATCGTCTACAGCCTCGATTAAATCATCGTTAACAACGATATAATCATATTCGGTTGCCCTCGAAATTTCTCCTAAAGCTACAGCTATTCTCTTCTCAATTACGTCTGCAGTTTCGGTTCCGCGTCTAGAAAGACGTGCCTTTAAAATTTCAAGACTAGGCGGCATTATAAATACACTTATTGCATCTTTAATTTTTGAGCGTATTTGAGCGGCTCCGTTAACGTCAATCTCAACAATAATATCCTTACCCGAATTTATTGCTGCCTCAACGGGTGCCTTTGGTGTGCCGTAATAATTGCCAACAAACTGATTGTGCTCTAAAAGCTCATCGTTAGCGATCATACTTTCAAATTGTTCGCGGGAAATAAAATTGTATTTTTCGCCCTCTGTTTCTCCTTGTCTCATAGGTCTTGTAACCGATGAAATCGAAAAGAGCAGATCAGGACACTTTTTAAAAAGCTCCTGCAAAACCGTATCCTTACCCGAACCTGAAGGACCTGAAATAATGAAAAGTCTACCTTTATTCATCTTCCTCGTCCTCCTCTTCAACAGCATTCTCGTCGGTTATACGGTTGGCGAGTGTTTCAGATTGTAGATACGTAAGTATTATGTGGTCGCTATCGGTAATTATTACCGCCCTTGTTCTTCTGCCGTGTGTAGCATCGATAAGTGTGCCTTGCTCTTTTGCCTCTGCAACAATTCTTTTAATTGGTGCAGATTCAGGACTTACTATTGCTACCATACGGTTAGCCGATACCATATTACCAAAGCCTATGTTTACTAATTTCATTTCCGCACCCCTTACTCAATGTTTTGAATTTGTTCTCTTATTTTCTCAATTTCCGATTTAATATCAACAACAGTTTTGGCTATATCAATATCCTGAGCCTTAGAGCCGATTGTGTTGGTTTCTCTGTTCATTTCCTGAACGATAAAATCAATTTTTCTGCCTATTGCGCCGCCCACTACAAAGAGGTCGGAAAGTGCCTTGATATGACTGCGAAGTCTTACAGTTTCCTCGGCTACCGCAATTTTATCGGCAAAGATAGCTGTCTCCGTTAGCAGACGCTGTTCGTCTATTTGCTTGTTATCTAAAAGTTCGCGCATTTTTTGTTCAAGACGTTCTCTGTATTCTTTGAGTGTCTCAGGTGAACGCTCCTCAATAAATGAAACTGCATTTAATATTGTGTTAAGGCGGGAATTTACGTCTTCAACCAAACGGTTGCCCTCCTCTGCTCGCATATCGCAGAAAGCCTTGATAGCAAGCTCTGCGGTAGAAAGCACTGCCTCTAAAAGAGCTTCCTCGTCAACCTCTGCTCTTTTAAGACTAAATAGTTCCTGATTAGTAGCAAATGCCGAAAGATTAAAATCTTTTTTAAGCTTGTATTTTTTAGCCAACTTATGAAGTGCCTCGAAATAAGCGTTAGCATACTCTTCATTAATTTCAAGAGAAATTTTATTTGGATTATTGTTTTCAATAAAAACCGAAAGCTCCACTTTACCTCTTGAAATATATTGTTGACAGAGTGATTTTAGTTTATCATCCATAAACATATAAGCACGAGGTAGTCTTGACGAATATTCAAAATACCTGTGATTTACCGACCTTATTTCAACCGAAATATCGAAATCAGATATATTCTGCTTTGCCCTGCCAAAGCCTGTCATACTAAAAACCATGACAAATAACTCCCCTAAAATTTATTTACTTTCGTTATTTTATCAAATACTATTACAAAAAGTCAATAAAAGGTTACAAAATTGTAACCTTTTGGTTTGAAAATAAAATTGATAAATTTTTTCAAATTTGTGTTGACAAATTAGCTTTAATTGATTATAATAGTTCTTGCTGTCACAGTTCGCTGTTTCAGTGCTAGATGTGGACCAATAGCTCAGTTGGTTAGAGCAACCGGCTCATAACCGGTTGGTCCGGGGTTCGAGTCCCTGTTGGTCCACCATTTATATAGGGGTATAGCTCAGCTGGTAGAGCATCGGTCTCCAAAACCGAGTGCCGAGGGTTCGATCCCTTCTGCCCCTGCCAAGAAAAAAGCCATTCGCGAAAGCGACTGGCTTTTTTCAATGATGTTTGCCTTCGGCAAATGATGTAGGGCTTCGCCCAATGATGACGGCTATGCCTAATGATGCGTGGCTTCGCCACATTTTATGGCAAACATCGCATCATCGCGACCAACGGAAGCAACATCATTTTGAGCGCAGCGAAATACATCATATCGCGTAGCGATGCATCATTTTTGTTTCCCTCGCCGTGATTTGCTTCAAAGCCTCTTGCACTCCCCGCAATTTTGAGCTATAATGAGGACAGAAAGGCGGCATCGCCTCCATCAACACGGCAAAGGAGAACAAATGAACACCTACATTATGGATGCATTAAGTAAATTTAAGAACATTCTTTCTGCAGAAGACGGCTTATCCTTTGAAATTGTTGATTCGATAACGGGTGAGTTCGAAATGATGAAAATGGAAATCGAACAACATATCACTAATATGCCACAGGATGAAAAACACAAAAACATACGGTGTTCTGCCCAAAACGCAGTTCAAAAGCTTTCGGAAATATTGGATTTGCTTGAAGAACTCCCTTATAATAAAGAACTCGTTAGTGAAATTCTCGAATTGATTGACGATATCAGTTATTGAATCAATTACATAGCTTCGTTTACCGTCATGGTTGGAAACTCTCTCTTTCGGGAGATTTTCGCAGCTCATCATCGCCAAGGGATAAATCTACCCTTACATTCTGAAATATGGATTGATTTCGAAAAACTTGCAGTACGGATCGATTTTGGCGGAGATGGAGAGATTCGCTCGTCGTCACCGACGCCGACACGCACCCGACCTTTGCGACCGATCACCGAAAGGTCGCAATTCGGCACTGCCGGACCGGTCTTTTCGAATCTCTGTTACTGTGAATTAAAAAAGGAACCATACCTTTGGTACGGTTCCTTTTTAATTGGCGGAGATGGAGAGATTCGAACTCTCGAGCTCGTTTCCGAGCTACACGATTTCCAATCGTGCGCCCTCGACCGGACTAGGCGACATCTCCCTATGTGCGACTATGACATTATACAGGATAACTTTTAAAAAATCAAGTAGTAATTTTTATTTTTTAAAAATTAAAATAAAATCGTTTTAAATCACGGCAAAGCCGTGAATGTAATCAACACGTAGTGTTGTATGTAATTACAACGTAGGTTGCGAATGTAATCAAGCCGAAGAAATACACCTTGCGGTGATAACATGCACGCTAAAGCGCGATTACATTCCGCTAACGCGGATTACATACCAAGCCTTCGGCTTGGATAAAACTAAGACAGCCCAAAGACTGTCTTAGTTTTTGGCCCGCTTGAGAGGATTCGAACCTCCGATCTTCAGAATCGGAATCTGCTGCGTTATCCAGCTGCGCCACAAGCGGTTATATACAATAGACCGATGATTTTACATCGGTCTATTTTTAAATTTATGACTCGTAACCGTTTGGATTTCCCGACTGCCAACGCCAAGTATCTTCACACATTTCGTCAACACCGCGCTCTGCTTTCCAACCAAGCATATTTAAAGCCTTTGAAGCATCGGCATAAACCTCGTCAGGATCACCCGGACGTCTCGGGTCGATAACGTAAGGAATCTCAATACCTGACGCCTTTTCAAATGCGCATTTAAGCTGTAAAACGCTGGTGCCGTTACCTGTGCCGAGATTTATCTCCTCGCATCCTTTATTATCAATAACCCAATTTACAGCTTTAACGTGACCGACAGCTAAATCTACTACGTGGATATAATCTCTAACGCCCGTACCGTCAACAGTATTATAATCATTGCCGAACACGTGAAGCTTTTCGAGTTTGCCAACAGCTACCTGAGCTATGTATGGCATAAGATTGTTAGGAATACCCTTAGGATCCTCACCTATTATGCCCGATTTATGAGCGCCGATTGGATTAAAGTATCTAAGAAGTGTTATAGACCACTCGTTATCAGAAATATATAGGTCGCGAAGAATTTCCTCGATAAAGAGCTTAGTTCTGCCATATGGGTTAATAGCGCCTGTTTGCATACCTTCTACTAGCGGCATCTCCTTGGCAACACCATAAACAGTAGCAGAGGAAGAAAAGACAAACTTTTTAACACCAAATTCTGTCATAACCTCTATTAAAGCTATAGTGCTCTCGAGGTTGTTTGCATAGTAAAGAATTGGCTCTCTAACCGACTCGCCTACTGCCTTAAGACCTGCAAAATGAATAACCGCTTCTATTTTATTTTCGGTAAAAATTTTACGCAAAGCCTCTTTATCTCTAACATCATTTTTGTAAAACTTTACTTTTTTTCCTGTGATTTTTTGGACCCTGTTTAAAGACTCACTAGAACTGTTATCTAGATTGTCAATAACTACAACCTCAAATCCTGCATTTAACATTTCAATACAGGTATGACTACCTATATAACCTGCACCGCCTGTAACTAAAACCGCCATTTTAACCCTCCGCAAAATTATTTAAACATTTTCGAAATTGCCTCAACTACCACTTTTATATCGGTATTAGTGGTATTGATACATATATCATAGTTTGAAATATGACCCCATTTGTGACCTGTATAGAATTCGTAATACGCTTTACGGTTTCTATCAATCTTTTTAATAAGTTTTTTAAGCTGTTTGTCAGTGAATTGCTCGGTCTTGTCACTGCGACTGCGACAACGTGCAATTCTGCTGTCAATATCAGCGTGGACAAAAATTTTAAAAGGATTTTTGTCCTTTAAAATATAATCGGCGCAACGACCGACAATTACACAATCGGATTTTTCGGATAATTCCTTAATTATTTCCCTTTGTGCTTTATATACCGAGTGTGTATTTTTAAATACCAAATTATCAATATAGGTAAAAGTGTGTCCTATAGTTATCGGAAATAAATTATGCGGTCTGGCTTCGAGTATCTCTTTAACGTACTCTTCGGATAAGTCTGTATGCTCCGCAATGCTTGTTACAATTTCTTTATCATAATATTCGATACCAAGCTCTTCAGCAAGTCTTCTTCCAAACTCTCTGCCGCCGCTACCAAACTCTCTTCCTATAGTAATTATCGTGCCCATAAAGGCACCTCCTAAAAGAATATTTGCGTAAGTATTTTAGCACACTTTACCATTTGTGTCAATCTAAAAAGACTTAATAAATATTAGGAAAACGCTCTTGACTTTTTATATATAATATGATATTATACTAAAAACAATCTTTAACTTGATACAGAGATATCGGTAAGATGATAATATTTTAAGATTTACAGTAGTGTGCATTATTGTAATCTTTTTTGTCATACTTACTGCCTGTAGGCAGTTTTTTTATGTCAAAATTTAAGGGTGATAAAATGAATTTCCTAAGCAAAGAAATGTGTCTTCAAACAATAAAAGATTTAGTTTCCACCGATATATCTATCGGTTCTTTAGACATTTTATCACTCGTTCAAAATTTAAATAAATATGCTTTATTTCCCGGTTTTTTAGATGTTCACGTTCATCTAAGAGAGCCGGGTTTTTCTTATAAAGAAACGATAAAGTCAGGCACTATGGCCGCGGCGGCAGGAGGATATACCGACGTTTGCAGTATGCCAAACCTAAATCCTGTTCCCGATTCACTAGAAACGCTAAACAAACAGCTTGAAATAATAAAGAACGATGCTCAAATCGGTGTTCATCCATTTGGCTCGATAACAAAATGTCAAAATGGTGAAGCGTTATCCAATATGGAGGATTTAGCGCCCTTTGTTGCAGGTTTTTCTGATGACGGCAAGGGTGTGCAATCAGCTGATATGATGCTAAGTGCTATGGAAAAAGCAAAAAGCCTTGGCAAAATAATTGTGGCACATTGCGAGGAAAATTCTCTGCTCTTTGGCGGTGTAATTCACGACGGAGAGTTTGCAAAAGCCAATAATTTACCCGGCATTTGTTCAAAAAGCGAATGGCTACCTATAAAGCGTGATATTGAGCTTCTAAAAAAATCGGGTTGCCGATACCACGTATGCCATATTTCGACCAAGGAAAGCGTTGAGCTAATTAGAAAAGCCAAACGTGACGGTGTTGATATAACCTGTGAAACGGGTCCGCATTACTTAATCTTAAACGACAGTATGCTAAAGGACGAGGGCAGATTTAAAATGAATCCGCCAATCCGCTCTGAAGAGGATAGATTATCGCTTATTGAGGGTATTAAGGACGGCACTATTGATATGATAGCTACCGACCACGCGCCGCACTCACTTGAAGAAAAATCAAAAGGTCTATTAAAGAGCGCTATGGGTGTTGTAGGTCTGGAAACTGCCTTCCCACTACTCTACACAGAGCTTGTAAAAAAAGGTATCATTACGCTAGAAAAACTTATAGAACTTATGTGTTACAATCCAAGAAAACGCTTTGGAATTGAGAATAAAGAAAGCAGTTTTTCTTTGTGGGATTTAGAAGCAGAGTATAAAATCGACCCAAATAATTTTAAAACTATGGGCAGAAGCACACCGTTTGAAGGCAGAACGGTAAACGGAAAATGTCTGCTTACAGTATACAATGGAAAAATAATATTCAAGGATATATAATGGAGGAAATAAAAATGGCTAAAAGAAAAGATTTAAAGAAAATTTTAATTATCGGTTCAGGTCCTATCGTTATAGGTCAGGCGGCTGAGTTTGACTATGCAGGAACTCAAGCCTGTCTAGCTCTTAAAGAGGAAGGTTACGAGGTAATTCTTGCCAACTCTAACCCTGCAACAATTATGACTGATACTGCTATTGCAGATAAGGTTTATATGGAGCCTCTCACCCTTGAATACGTTGCTAAAATTATAAGATACGAGCGCCCTGATGCTATTGTTCCAGGTATCGGCGGTCAGACCGGATTAAACCTTGCTATGCAGCTTGAGAAAAAGGGTGTATTAGCCGAATGCGGCGTTGAGCTTTTAGGTACAAGCAGTGAAAGTATTGAACGTGCTGAGGACAGAGAGTTATTCAAAGAGCTTTGCGAATCAATTGGCGAGCCTGTAATTCCTTCTGAAATCACATATTCACTTGACGAGGCGAAGATTGCAGCAGAAAAGATTGGTTACCCTGTAGTACTCCGTCCTGCATTCACTCTAGGCGGTACAGGCGGTGGCTTTGCATACAACGAGCAGGAACTTATCGAAATCGGCACAAATGCATTTAAACTCTCCCCTGTTCATCAGGTTCTTATTGAAAAGAGCGTTAAGGGTTACAAAGAAATTGAGTTCGAGGTTATGCGCGACTCTGACGATACCGCTATCACCATCTGCGGTATGGAAAATATTGACCCTGTAGGTGTTCACACAGGTGACTCTTTGGTTGTAGCACCAATTCTCACCCTTAGCGACGAAGACCGTAAGATGCTTAACGACAGTGCTATTAAGATTATTAAAGAACTTAAAATCGAGGGCGGCTGTAACGTTCAGTTTGCGCTAAATCCTTATTCCTCCGAATACTATCTAATCGAAGTAAATCCTAGAGTTTCCCGCTCATCAGCATTAGCATCTAAGGCTAGTGGTTATCCAATTGCAAGAGTTACT
>JAZLAD010000107.1:0-3681 GCA_045613005.1 Acutalibacteraceae bacterium
CCGCCGATAACAAAATCGTCGTTTATTTCAAGAGCAGCTTCCTCTTTTGTTTCCTTATTTTCATCAGACTCATCTTCAAATTTAAAGAAATTATCTTCCATATTCCCCTCCGAATGACAGTTACCTTAAAAAAAGTATCGAAGCCTTTTGGCTTTCTGTTTTTTCTTTACCTGCAAGATATTGGAGCAGACTAAATGCAAAATCACAGGCTACTCCCGCGGCACGTGCGGTTATTATATTACCGTCACACACTACAGGCTCTGCTAAAAAGTCAGCACCTATAAGGTCCTTTTCGAAGCTTGGATAACAGGTAGCCTTTTTGCCCCTTAAAATTCCCTTGTGACCTAAAATGCTGGGCGCTGCACAAATTGCCGACATCAAAAGATTATTTTCATTTGCGTAATCAATAAATTTATTAACGATGCTGCTTTTTTCAAGATTTATTGTGCCCGGCATTCCACCCGGAAGCACTATACCCTCTAAAGCTTTATCGAAACCAGCCTCACTATCGCACAAATCGCACGCCACAGAGATACCGTGGGCGCCCATAATAGTTTTGCCACCAACACCCACAATTTTAACGTCTATACCGCCGCGACGAAGTATATCAACAGGCGCTAATGCCTCTATCTCCTCAAAGCCTTCGGCTAAAAAAACATAAACCATTTATTTTTCCTCCAAAACGGATAGAACCTCGTTTAGTATATCATTGGATATTTCGTTAATCGTACGCGCTTCATTATCCTTAGCACAAGGAATAACCGTCCATCCCGAAAACTCAGCCGTAAACACCGCCGCCTTGCGACAGTTATCAAGATAATTTACGTCGCTCTCGTGGATATCCTTTTTACTTTCGTCACCCTTATATCTTCCTGAGAGTAGCTTTTGAGAAACCTCAACAGGCATATCAAGGAAAATGACCTTATCAGGCTTTGGAATTTGAACCCTTTCGTACTCAAAGTCATAAAGCCAGTTAAGGAAGGTTTCCCATTCGGATTTATCTAGCTTTGAGGTTTGGTGCACTGCGTTTGAGGTGGTGTATCTCCCCGCAATAACAACGCCACCTGCATCGTAATATTCGCCCCAGTTTTGCTTATAAGAAGCATATCGGTCAACCGTGTAAAAAACCGATGCTGCAAAGGGATTTACGTCATCAGGCTTTTTGCCGAATTTACCTGCAAGATACATACGCACCAGTGCACTGGAATCACTTTCATAATCAGGAAAAGACACCGAACGGCAATCTATATTTAAGCCCTTAAGTCTTTCTAGCAAAAGGTCTAACTGTGTGGATTTTCCGCTACCGTCAAGTCCTTCAATAACTATAAGCTTACCCATTGTTTTTCATTTCCTCGTAAAATGCTCTGACCTCGTTCATTTTTCCGCAGGTCATTTTGCCCTCGGGACATTTGCCGTTAAGACAAGGAGGTCCTGCCTTTTTAAACAGCTGTGGAGAAACCTCGCTTACAAGCCTTAGCATCTGCTCTGCAATTTCTCTTATCTCCCACTGTGCTCTGTTACAGCAACGGTGACGGAAGAAGTTATGAAGAGAACGTGCATTCATGGTTACAACCATTTGTGTTTCACAGGCATTCGGAAGAACAAAACGTGCATCCTCAATAGCCTTTTTTTGTGCTAATCTGGCAGCAGTCTTTTCGTCCTTACCCTCGGCTAAAAACTCAGCCTTATGCTTATTAGTTAAGACCTCAGTTAAGCTATCGTAAGCATCCTGAGTTTGTTGCATAGTCTTTTTATAAAGCTCAAGCGCCTCGGGAATTTCCGCTATTTCGGGCGGAGTTACGTATTCAAAACAGCCCTCGCTAACGTAGCGCTGACTCTTAACCGAATAGGACGCTATTCTGTGTCTTGTTATCTGAGCTAGGAGTGAGCGCGAAACGCCCTCAATACCAAAAGTAAAGGTTGCGTGCTCGATGGGACTTTCGTGACCTATTTCTGATAGCATTTCAACAAAGGAATTAACCTTATCCTCGGTTAAACCGTTATGCAAATCCTCTATATTTGATGAACTGTAACAAAGCTTTGCCGCACAGGCAACCGTCTTTTCAGGCTCCGGAGTGTGCGCTAAAAGTATTACTTTAGCCATAAAAAATCCCCCATTTTTCCTTTTAAATTTATATTCAATTTATTATAACAAATTTTTTCTATATAATCAATAAATTTATTTATAAAAGAATATAAAAAATTATTTAAATTTTTTTGTAAAAAAGTCTTTTTTTGTCGCGCGAAATATGATACAATATAATCAATAAAGTTACAATATACTTAACAAAACGTTGGAGGAGAAAAAAATGGTAGGAATAAATTTCAAACACACACCTTACGGTGACCTTGCAATCGTAAATATGAGAGGTTGCGAAGACATTTCTTCTCAGGTTGACTTTTATCTCAAGCAATGGAGAAGCATTCCTGAGGACGAAACCTTTGTTGTTAGCGCTAACTGTCCAAGATTTGGCACAGGTGAAGCAAAGGCGGTTTTAAATCACACGGCAAGAGGTCTTGACGCTTTCATAATTTGTGATTGCTTTAACTACAACGTTACGTATAAAATGTACGGTATGACCGTTCCGATGAGTCCTGACGACCATTTCCAAGACTTAAAGCGTGTTATCGCGGCTTTTGGCGGAAAGGCAAAGAGAATTACGGTTATTATGCCAATGCTCTACGAGGGCAGACAGCACCGCAGAACTGCAAGAGAATCTATGGACTGTGCAATGGCTTTGCAGGAGCTCATTTCAATGGGTGTTAAGAATATTGTAACCTTTGACGCACACGACCCCCGAGTTAACAACGCTATCCCGCTTGACGGTTTTGATAACGTTCAGGCAGCCTACCAGATGATTAAAGCGCTTCTTAAAACGGTGCCCGACGTAAAGCTTGACCGCGACCACACAATGATAGTTTCTCCTGACGAAGGCGGTATGGGACGCTGTATCTATTATTCCTCAGTTTTAGGTCTGGAGCTTGGTATGTTCTACAAGCGCAGAAACTACTCGGTTGTAGTTAACGGCAGAAACCCTATAGAAGCTCACGAATTCCTCGGTAACGATATAGTAGGCAAGGATTTAATTTTGGTTGACGATATGATTTCTTCGGGCGAATCAATGCCTGATATCGCTTCTAAGCTCAAAGAAAAGGGTGCAGGTCGAATTTTCATTTTCTCAACCTTCGGTCTTTTTGTTGAGGGACTTGATAAGTTTGACGATTTCTATAAACGCGGTCTTATAGATAAGGTATTTACAACCAACCTTATTTATCAAACACCTGAGTTATTGTCACGTGAGTGGTACTGCAGTGTTAATATGTCAAAGTACATAGCACTTTTAGTTGATACCCTAAACCACGATAATTCTATAAGCAGTCTTTTAGACCCTGTTGACAGAATAAAGAAGATTGTTGCAAAATATCAGGATAAATAATATACATAAAAATAAAAAAACGCTTTACCAATTACAGTAAAGCGTTTTTCTTGTGTAAGAAAAACGGTTGGCATAAAAATCCAACCGTTTGTTTTATTTCAAATAATTATTCTTCTTCCTTTTTACCGGAGAGAACGAGGTTTGCAATTATACCGAGGATAAGTGCACAAGCGATAGCTGTAAGTGTTACCTCACCGAATTTAAGTGAAAGTCCGCCAATACCACAGATTAGAATAATTGCAAC
>JAZLAD010000108.1:0-1686 GCA_045613005.1 Acutalibacteraceae bacterium
TTGAAATAAGCGGGTAATCTGAGCTTTAAATCCTCGATTTGCGGTGTTGCGTTTGCTCTGGCAAAATCAGCATCGAACTCGGTGCAGTTTTGGGTAAGCACTTTTGGTACTGCTACGGTTACAAACCAATATCCAACGTCGCAGGTCTGACCGATTTTAGTTTTTGCAATGTGAATATTTAAATAGTCTTCGGCGTAATCAAGGCTGAACGCATCAACCCTTGAAGAGCCTGAGCTTGTA
The DNA here is from genome assembly GCA_045613005.1 of Acutalibacteraceae bacterium. Taxonomy (GTDB): domain Bacteria; phylum Bacillota; class Clostridia; order Oscillospirales; family Acutalibacteraceae; genus UBA737. The sequence continues at coordinate 241 of JAZLAD010000108.1, forward strand.
TACACCCACGCTATTAAAAGACTGTGTGTACTGAAAAACTCGTCGTCGAAGTATTCTTTTGCCTTGCCGAAATATGAATAATCATCAGGAAGAAAAGGATCGTATATCTCTAACGACTTGTCAAAATCCTCAAACTCCTTTAGGGTGTCAAATTTATAGAGAGGCTCGTGAGTTCTGTCGAGAAGACCAACGTTTTGCTTGTTGATAGGTTTAAGTTTTATATCATCACTATCACAAGCACCCGTTACGGTTGTAAAGAGCAGGTTGGTATCCTGCCAGAAAAACTCTTCTAAATTCTTTTTATACTTTGAATTTATTTCGTATTCATAATTGCTATAAGAGTTTTTTATGGGGTTTAGGGTTATCTTATCCCTGTTTACGTTATAGGTGGATAAAATTGCCCTCATCTCTTGGACGGTAACACCGCTGTAAGCAGATTGCTTAGTACCAAACGACTTATCGGAGGAGTTGGTTAAATAACAGCGATAGTCATTTTCGGATGTCTGCCAGATATGAACGGTTAAACCGCCTTTGGTTGAGAGATTGAAAAAGTGCGGATAAAACTCTTTTAGCTGTGTCATACTTGCTATCTGTAGGCTGTTTGTGGACGATAGGTCTCTTGGAATGTATTGTCTTACCTTATAAAAAGCGTTAAAGTATGAAAAATCTATATTTTTATCGTTGTGTACAACGTATCCTCCGGGTCCATAGCCTATATAGAAGCTACCGTCAAGCTGTTCTAACAATACGTAAGAAAAGGTTTTGTTGTACCGTGAGACGCCTTTAATCTGCCAAGCACGGCGGTTGTTCTTCTTGATAGAGCTAATGATATTGGTGCTGTCTCTGAATCTTGAATCAAAGGTGTCCTCGTTAAGCGTTATGCTTTCCAATGTACCAAGCGTAGTGGATAAATCAAGTTCATCGCTGCCCAAAAGCTTTCTTTCAGCCGAAATCATATACGACGAAGCCTCGTCGGCAGGTAATACGTCGGTATATGCTTTATCTGAGTAGACTAGCTCTATCGGGTCGAAATAGAAATTTTCAGCAAAGCTTACGTCCCGAGTTACAGTAAACTCAACCCACGCGGTATATTCGGTTTGCGAATTTCCGTCTATAGAAAACGGCGCTTCAAAGCGGTATTTACCCGACTTACCAAAGTTAAAGCCCGCTAGTTCATAGAGCTTTATGCCTGATTTTTTAGGCTCCATAACGTAGCCTATAGCGTGCCAAAACATTTCCCCGTCTTGACAGCTTTTCCAGCTACCGTCTTGCCAATATGATATGCTAAATTCGTCACCGAAAAGAATTTTGTCGGACGCTTCATTAATCCAATTGACCTCTATATAAGGGTCGGGCAGATGAAAACCGTTGTTTACAATTTCCAAAGAAATGCCTTCAAGGTCGGCGCCCGTTTCTTGCGAAGAAATTATAGGGGTATCGGTATCA
>JAZLAD010000109.1:0-2600 GCA_045613005.1 Acutalibacteraceae bacterium
TTTAAGTGATTTTCTGGCGCGGTAAACAAGGGTTTCAACGTTGTGAACTGATTTTTTCATAATCTGTGCTACCTCTTTTGTGCTGAAATCCTCAAAATATATAAGCCACAGCACCTGATGGTATTCAGGCTTCAGTTTGCCGAGCGCCCTATGTAGAGCTATTTTGCGTTCCTCTTTTATAAAGGCGATTTCGAGGTTTTCTTGGTCGCTTGTAAGCGTAGGATAATCGTCAATAGAGGTCTCGACACGTCTCGACGTTCGCTTTATGTAATTAAGAGCAATATTTCGCCCTATTGTGTAAAGCCAGGTCTTAAAGCTAGCGTTACCTTTATCTTTCGGCTTTTTTGTACCAAGTAAAACGAAGGTATCCTCAGCCAATTCTTCGGCGACGTGAATGTTATTAACAAAGCCGTTCAGATAAAAAATCAGTCCGTCACGGTATTCTCTTATAATTTCCGCTAGTCCGCTTTCATCTCCATTGTCACGGAAACGGCGGTAGCTACTTGCACCGTTATCCATTGACCAAAACTCCTTTCCGAAAGGTTTTTTGTTTAGCCTTTCACTTATTACACAACAAAAGAGGTAAAATCCTCACACTAAAAATAAAAATTTGCAAGAAGACCTTATAATAATTATATCACACCACTCAAAAACTGCAACCAAACCGACTTTTTAAATAATAATTAATAAATAATAAAGAATAAAAATGGTGTATCGCATAGCGATAGGGAATATAAAAACATTGCAAAAAGCTGCTCGTGAACCAAACCAGTCGAGAGCCTCCACACGCATTTCGCGTGCTGAGGCGCGTCTTTTTTTAGTTACAACCTCGCGTTTTAAGTTGGTTGTAAACAACTGCGCTACACCGTTAGTTGAGGCACACTTCGTAAAGAAGTGTGCCTCAATGATATCCGTTCCTATACGGAACGGGTGATATATCTGCGATATGATATCGCACTTCGTGCGATGATATATTCCTTCGGAATATGAAGGAACGGATATTATATCATATTTTCACGAAGTGGAAATATATCATGCGGCGAAGCCGTATATCATATCTCGTAAGAGATATATCATTCTTTACCTGCCGAAAAAGATATTCTTTATTTTCGGCAGGTAATTGCTTTTCTCAAAGTATATAACCCACTATGACACTTTCAAGTAGAAAATGTCAATTTTTATATAAAAATTGAAAAAGGGAGACGACTTCTTTGCGAAGTGTCTCCCTTGAACGGTTTGTTTTTTCTATATTTTTAAAAAAATTTGTTTTTAATTACCTGCAAATTTATGGTCTGACCACAACAGATTTTCTAAATACTGTCTCGCGCTTTCCGAGGTATAGTCAAATTCTGTGTGTGGCATTGTAATAAGCTTTACGTTCACCTTATCCTTGGTTATATACCCGTTAGCCACGTAATAGCCGAGAATTGCGCGAAGCTCGTCAACAGATGCGGAGGACTCTGATAAAGCTTGAAGCTCTGAGTCTTTATAACCGCCCGATTTTGTAGGCAATATACCGCCGTAAACGTGCTCTCTTGAAGTATACCATAAATACACGTCTAAACCACCTTTGGTATTAAGGTTAAAATACTTAGGATATTTAAGCTTTAGCTCATCTATGTTTGGTTTAATGGTTACGTTGTTTAAATCGGCATCAAAGTCGGTACAGTCCTTAATCAGTGTTTTTGGCACGGCAACCGTTACAAACCAGCCTTGTATATCATCGGTGATTAAAAGATCCGGAAGAAATGTGTTTACAACGTGAATTTTAAAGGATTTGTCGGTGTATTCAATGCTGTGAACGTCATATCTCCAAGAGCCTGAGCCGGCAGAGTGATACGCAAATATCAAACTTTGGTTTTTGAAAAACTCTTGGTCAAAGCCTTTTGTTGCCTCTTCAAAGGACGAGATGTTAGGATTTATCGCACCGGTTGCTTTGACGGCATTTAATAGAGCTGTTTTAAATTCCTCAAAACTTTCAAGGCTATCAATTTTATAAACAGGATTTTTTGACTCATCTGACTTTAATTTTTGCTCATTAACAGCATTAAATTTAAAATCGTCCAAATGGTCGCAAGCTTCGGTTACTATTGAAAAAAGTAGCTTATCGTCCTGCCAGAAAAGTTTTTTAACCTTTTCCTTATACTTAGCGTCTATCTTATAATCGTAGCCAAACAGCGGATTTTTTACAGGCGTTACGGTGATATCTGATTTATCTATATCATAGGTGGATAAAATTGCCCTTGTTTCTGCAATTGTAGTACCGCTTGAGAATGCAAACGATTGATCGGTTTTAGCAGCAGTATTAGTATTCATTAAAAAACAGCGATAATTATTTTCTGAGGTCTGCCAGATATAAACGGTTATACCGCCATCGGTTTTAAGATTAAAGAACTGCGGGAAACGCTCCTTTAAAGCGTTTATACTCGATAGCGAGAGGCCTGAATCAGCACCCTGTGAATACCAAGCGGTGTATTTTGATAAACCGTCATTCTGGGGCTGCGAGGTCGTAGAAGATGTGCTATTTTGAGCAACAAAATCTCTATCAGTGGTTTGAAAAGCATAGGTAACACTGCCTGAGTATACGTCAGAGGACGACC
>JAZLAD010000110.1:0-8024 GCA_045613005.1 Acutalibacteraceae bacterium
CCGGGATGCATATTAAATACCTCTATACCGTCCAAAATACAAGGGTCAACCTTTTCCATACCGTCTCTGAACGGATGCGCTTGAATAAAAACACTGTCAGGCATAGTATAATTTTTTCTGAAATTCTCAACGCCGTAAGCAAGATAGTCATAAATTTCTTCCAGCATCTTTTTATTCACGCCAAACACAAGGTAATCATTATTGTTTTCAGTAAACCGTATTTCTGCGCCAAGGTAAACCTTTAATCCAAGCTCGTTGCCGTATTTCTCAACCAGCTCGAAATCGTTGAGGAAAAATTTTATATAATCTTCCTTTTCACGTTTGCCGTTCTGATACATAAAGTGATTTGCAACCACAATCGCAGAGTAGCCAAGTTTTTTATACGTTTCGGCCATTTCTTTGGGGGTTATCTGACTGCAACCGCTTACAGGGTTAGTATGCGCGTGCAGTTCAATTTGGTATTTATATTGCGACAAAATTTGGTTTTTTAACTCATTTATATTCATAAAACCACCGACCTTTGGGTGTAGTATAGCATAAAAGCGAAAATAAATCAATGCGGAGCATTGTATATCATCAATTCCGTAGGAATTGCATATCATCAAAACGAAGTTTTGTATATCATCAAGCCGACAGTTTTTTGATACACACCTAAAGGCGTGATAATATACGCCGCAGCCGTGCGGCAATGATATACACGACTACGTCGTGATGATATACCAAGCCTGTCGGCTTGGATAAAAAAACTCTCGTTCAAAAGAACGAGAGTTTTTTGGTGCCGATGACCGGACTTGAACCGGTACGGTGTTGCCACCGAGGGATTTTAAGTCCCTTGCGTCTGCCTATTCCGCCACATCGGCAAAAATGACTTTAATTATATTATAATAAAACCTTGCATTTGTCAAGTGTTTTCTTTGTCTTTCTAATCACTTTTTTAAATAATACTTGTAAATTTCAGCTTTATTTGTTATAATATCGACGTTAGGGATATAAAAAGGGGTTGAATTATAAATGGCTGTAGGTTTTCGTAAAGGTCTTTTTGGATTTAACTGCGACGACGTAATGCAATATATCGAAAAAACTCACAAGTCTTTTTCTAAAAAGGAAGCAGATTATAAAGAGAAAATTGATGCACTTGATTGCACACTTAACGCCGCTAATGAGACTATTGAAAATATAAAAGCTGAAAAGGCGCTGCTGGAATCCAAGCTTAAAGAGTTTACGGACAAGCAGGAAGAAATTGAACGTCTTTCGCAAAACATCGGTAAGCTTTATTTGGTAGCTCAGGCTAATGCTAAATCGGTTATGGAAAACGCACACCAAAACTCCGAACTTGCTCGTGTTGAGGTTGAACGCAATATGTCAGCTGTAACCGAGGCACAAGAGTCTTTAAACGAGCTTAAAGCAGAAATCATAATCGCAACTGAAAGCTTTTCTAAAGAGCTTGACCGGTTGGTTTCAGAATTCAACAAAACAAAAACTGACATAATTGTTAACACCTCGGAAATCGATGAAAAGTTTAAGGAATTTGACAGTATTTTCAAGGGTATGACAAATAAACTTTAATATAAAATTTGAAAAAAGTGTGCTGTTTTAGCACACTTTTCTTTTATCTTAATTCATTTTCTATCATTAAAAGTCTGTTATATTTTGCTACTCTGTCGGTTCTGCAAGGCGCACCTGTTTTAATTTGACCTGCATTTAAAGCTACTGCGATATCTGAAATTGTTGTATCCTCCGTTTCACCCGAACGGTGAGAAATTACGGTGCTATAGCCGTTGTTTTTGGCAAGTCTTATAACAGAGAGGGTTTCACTTAGCGTTCCGATTTGGTTAGGTTTAATCAATATAGAGTTACCAATCCCCTCGTTTATGCCCATTATAAGTCTGTCGCTGTTGGTAACGAATAGGTCGTCGCCTACCAGTTGTATTTTATTGCCAAGTGTCTTCGTGAGATTTTTCCAACCCTCAATATCATTATCCGCAAGACCGTCTTCGATTGAAATTATCGGGAAATTTTCGGATAATTCTTTGTAATAATCGACAAGTTCCTGGCTTTGTTTTGAAATTTTAGCCTTTGGTAAAAAATAATTTTCGCCGTTATACCATTCACTGGAAGCAGCATCAAGTGCTATCTTTATCGTATCGGTATCATAACCTGCTGATTGGATAGCTTTTACTAATAATTCAAGCGCTTCCTTATCAGAAGAAATTTCGGGTGCAAAGCCGCCCTCGTCACCAACTCCGCAGGAAAGTTTTTTTGACTTTAAAACAGACCCTAAACTTCTATAAACGTCACAGCACTGCACAAGTCCCTCTGAGAAGGTTTCGCAGTTCATAGGTATTATCATAAACTCTTGGATATCAAGGTTATTAGCAGCGTGTACGCCGCCGTTTAAAATATTCATCATAGGTCTTGGCATCGTATAGGCATTAAGGCCGCCGATATACCTGTAAAGCGGGATATTAAGACAATTAGCCGCTGCTTTAGCAGTAGCCAGTGATACGGCTAAAATTGCATTGGCGCCGAGGTTGCTTTTATTTTCTGTGCCGTCCGCTTCAATTATTGCTCTGTCAATATCCAATTGATTAAAAGCATCAAGACCTATTATTGCCTCGGCAATTTGGTTTGAAACGTTTTCTGCTGCTTTTTTAACGCCCTTACCTGCGTAACGCGTACTGTCACCGTCACGAAGCTCATACGCCTCGTACATACCTGTAGACGCGCCCGACGGAGATATAGCAAAACCGCTACTTCCGTCACTTAAGGTTACCCTTGCCGCTACTGTTGGATTTCCTCTTGAATCTAGCAGTTCAAAGCCTTCTACCTTACCTATTAACATACAATTTCTCCCTTTTGTAAAAAATATAAATTTGTGCTTTAAATTTGTGACAATGTATGATATAATGTATCCGTATTATTATGTTTAATATATATAGATTTATTCAGGAGTGTGTTTTAAACAAATGCAAACAGAAAAAAACACCGAAAAAACTCAAAATAATATAATTTGCGGAAGAAATCCCGTTCTTGAAGCAGTGCGCTCCGGAAGAGAAATTGACCGTCTTTTAGTAGCTCACGGTGTAAGCGGTGGGTCTGTTTCAGCTATTATTGCAAAGTGCTCACAAAGAGGAATACTTATAAAGGAAATCAGTCCTCAAAAGCTTGACTACTACTGCGGTGGCGCAAACCATCAGGGCGTTGCCGTTATGTTTGCTACGCAGGAATATTCTACTGTTGAAGATATTTTAGAGTGCGCAAAAGAGCGAAACCAAAAGCCTTTTATAATCATTTGCGACGAAATTGAGGACCCTCATAATCTCGGCGCTATTATCCGTTCAGCCGAGGCCTGTGGTGTTCACGGTATTATCATTCCAAAGCGCCGTTCGGCTTCTCTTAATGCTACCGTTGCAAAGTCTGCAAGCGGTGCGCTTGAATATATGAAGGTAGCACGTGTTACCAATATTTCAAATACTATTGATGATTTGAAGAAACAAGGAATTTGGGTTTTCGGTGCTGATATGGACGGTACCGATTACACAAAAACCGATTTTGACATCCCATGTGCTATAGTTATCGGTAACGAAGGAAATGGTATAGGAACCTTAGTTGCTAAAAAATGTGATGGTATAATCAGTTTACCAATGTGCGGTAAAATCAATTCATTAAACGCCTCGGTTGCGGCAGGTGTACTGATGTACGAGGTTGTAAGAAAGCGTAACAAATTATAATTTTAGGTTTTAAATTTATTATAATGGGGACTTATAATGAAATTTTTCAAAAAGAATAATGATAACATTTTCAAGCTGATTGAAAATGAAATTATAGATGAATATTCGGCTACCGAAAAACCAAAATCTCTTTTTTCTCCTAACGTATTAACAGCTGATGAATTAAATGAAGACTCTTCCAATTCACAGCCTATTGCTACTTCACAGGAGCTAAATCCGCTTGATTCATTAAAAAAGAGAATGCTTAACTCCTCTAAGGCTATAGACGATACAAAAGAAGCAACGCCAATTGCGAAAGAATCGCCGGTTTCTTTGCTTGAACGTTGTAAGCCGTATACCACTGATGATAGCGGAAAAAATCTTTCGGTTTCCGATAAAAAGTTATATAAGCTTGAAAGTGTAGCGGAAATACTTAAATCAAACAGCCATCGTGCCATAGAGGAACTATCTAAAAAATACGACGTTTCGGTTGATGATTTATCTGCGTATAACACTTCGCAAAAACAGGATAACAGCAACGCTTTTGAAGCCTTAAAAAACGTAGAGGATTTAAGCGATTTGTTCAATTCTCAACCTAAAGATTCTTCTATTCCCGATATTTCGGATATAGACAACGTTCAAAAACATTCCGCAAATGAAGCTGCACCTGTAGATTCTGCAACGGTTCGCTTCACACCTATTAAGGATCTTGACAACGGTCAAAGCCGTATGAGTGTGAGCAGTACTACCAAAACAATTGATATAAGTGCCGAGCTTAAGAGCATGTCTTTCGAAGCCGAAACTGTTCCTCAACAGACCGACCTCGAAGAGACCGAATTTGAAGAGTTTGAGCCCAAAGAGGAATATACCGACGTAACAACCGGAAAAAAGCTTATCAGAAAATTATCAATAAACAAAAGAAACCGATTTTTTGCTACTGTTTTTTCTTTTTTCCTTACACTCTTTATTTCCATCTTCGCTTTTACTCCTTTAAGTAACCTTTTAATTTCAAAGCCAAAAACAGCTCTTATCGTTTGCATTGTAGCTTATTTGCTGAATTTGGTTGCAAATCTTGATATGATTATCTCTTTAAAAGAGTTATTTAAACCAAACTGCAAAGCTGATTCATTAGCAATAATAACCTCTATTTCGGTTGCTGTTCTTGCTTTTTTGCAGATTAAAGAAAAGGTTGTCGGTTACTATAACAACATATATTTTTTAATTTTGACGGCATCGATAATTTTATTCGTGCGTTCGTTGACACTGTTTTTCAGCCTATCAGCTAAACTTGGTAATCTAAAACAAATTGCTACTCCCCGTCCAAAAAAAGCGGTGGATTTAATTACCAATACCGCAACCACCTTTGCTATGGCTAAAAACTCGATCGAAGGTGACGTGTTAGTAGCAACGCCGAGAAACGCCGAGTTTATTTCAGGATTTATGAAATATTCAGAATTTGGAAATATACTGTCGGGACGAATGCGGCTTATTACACTCATTTCGCTACTGATCGCCGCTATTTTTGGAGTTTCTACCGGAATATACCTTTCAAGTGCAATAAGCGGTTTTTATTCAGCAAGTGCCGTTTTGTGCTTAGCCTCTATCCCCTCTTTATTCCTAATTGATACACTTCCTATTTACAGTGCAGCTCTGACACTTAACAAAAAGGGCGCTATGATTGCAGGAAAAACTGCTGCTGAAAAACTTGAAATGGCTAATGCTGCCGTTGTTTCCACTACCGACATTTTCCCCGGTGGTACCGTAACACTTCAAAATATTAGAATACTATCTGAAAATAATATTGATGATACACTTATTCGCGCGGCGGCTCTTACCGAAGCTGTTGGCAGTCCTTTAACCCCTATTTTCAAAAAGATTGCCAAAACCAACAACTCTTATAAAACGCCCGATTCTGACGACGTTAAATACGAAGAGAGGCTGGGCCTTTCGGGTTGGGTTGGCGACGTAATGCTGTTTGTTGGCAATCGCACGTTGCTTGAGTCACACGGTATTGATTTACCCGATATTGAGGTTGATAAAAAAATTCTCAGAAACGGCAATTTCCCCGTTTATATAGCTTGCGAGGGTAAAGCGTGTGCACTCATAGTAATACGCTATAACGTTGATTCTACCGTTGCTAAAGAACTTAGAAAAATTACCGAGCTCGGTGTTACGTTGCTTGTTAACAATCACGATCCTAATATAAATGAGGAAATGCTCTGCGATTATTTTGGTCTTTATAGCGATTCGGTTAAAATAATGAGTAATGCGGGTGTTCACATGCACAAAAACGCTACTCTCCCTACCGAACGATGTGTTGCTCCTGCGGCATTTAGAGGCCCTGCTCTTACCTTAATTTCTATTATTAACACAGCTTCTAAAATAAAGAAATCCAATAATTTACTTGGAATATTATACGTTTTGTTTTCAATTATTGGTGCCGTAGCACTAATATATATGTCATTCTCAGGCACTCTCGCTCTTCCCGCCGGAACGTTAATCCTTTTATATTCTTTAGTTACGGCAATAATTTCCATTATTACTTATTTAATAAACAAACCTTAACCTTATAGGAGGTAAAAATATGTCAGACAATAAAAAGTTTTACATCACAACAGCAATAGCTTACACTTCTCGTAAGCCTCATATAGGTAACGCTTACGATATAGTTCTTGCAGATATGATAGCCCGTTATAAAAAGCTTATGGGCTTTGATGTTTTTTTAATGACAGGCTCTGACGAGCACGGTCAAAAAATCGAAGAACAGGCTAAAGCTGCAGGTATAACACCTAAAGAATACGTTGATAATGTTTCGGATGAAATCAAGTACGTTTGGAACAGTCTTAACACCTCTTACGACAAGTTTATTCGCACCACCGACGAGGACCACGAAAAGCAAATTCAAAAGATTTTTAAGAAGCTTTATGACCAAGGCGATATTTACAAAGGTACCTATGAGGGTAAATACTGTGTTCCTTGCGAGTCGTTCTTTACAAATTCTCAGTTAGTTGACGGAAAATGTCCTGACTGCGGTCGCGATGTTACCGACGCTAAGGAGGAAGCATACTTCCTTCGTCTTTCAAAATATCAGGATAGACTTATGAAATTCTTTGAAGAAAATCCTGATTTTATTCAGCCTGAATCTCGCAGAAATGAAATGATAAATAACTTCTTAAAACCCGGTCTTTCAGACCTTTGTGTTTCACGTTCTACGTTTAAATGGGGTATTCCCGTAAGCTTTGATGAAAAACACGTTGTTTATGTTTGGATTGATGCCCTTTCTAACTACATTACCGGTGTAGGCTTTGATGTAGACAACAGCTCAGAGCAGTTTAAAAAGCTCTGGCCTGCTGATTTACACGTTATCGGTAAAGATATAGTTCGTTTCCATACAATTTATTGGCCAATTATTCTTATGGCTCTCGGTCTCCCACTGCCTAAACAGGTGTTAGGTCATCCTTGGGTTTTGGTTGGAGAGGATAAGATGTCTAAATCTAAGGGCAACGTTATTTATGCAGATGAACTTGCAAAGCGCTTCTCTACCGACGCTGTAAGATATTATCTTTTAAGCGAAATTCCATTTGCGCAGGACGGTACTATAACCTATGAAAGCTTTATAAACAAATTCAATACCGACCTTGCAAACACTCTCGGCAACCTTGTTAACCGCTCAATCGCAATGACAAACAAGTATTTTGGTGGAAAGGTTACAGCACCTGTTACTCCATTTACAGAGGACCAAGACCTTATTAAGACCGCTAACGATACCATAAAGGATTATTACAGACTTATGGATTCATACCATAATGCAGATGCTTGTGAATGTGTAATGTCACTTGCCCGTCGTTGCAATAAATACATTGATGAAACTGCGCCTTGGGTACTCGCGAAGGATGAAGCAAGTAAAGACCGTCTTAATGCAGTGCTTTTCAATTTGCTTGAGTGTATCCGTATACTAGGTGTTCTTTTATCCCCTGTAATTCCCGAAAGCGCTAATTCGATTGCTACACAGCTTTGCACTGAAAATGCAGAGTTATCTTTCGGCGCAGTAACCGAATTTTGTGTTGGCGAAGCAAAGCCTTTATTTGCACGTCTTGACACCGCAAAGGTTTTAGAGGAAATCGAAGCCGAAAATAAGGCAAAGTTAGCTGCTGCAGAGGCTGAAAACGTTGCTAAAATAGCTCAGATTTCTATCGAAGACTTTATGAAGGTAGAGCTAACTGCAGCTAAAATATTAAAGTGTGAGCCTATTCCAAAGGCTAAAAAGCTATTAAAGCTAACCCTTGATGACGGTAGCGGCAAAGAGCGCATTGT
>JAZLAD010000111.1:0-3944 GCA_045613005.1 Acutalibacteraceae bacterium
AAACGAGGGTGCTTTATGGTTTAAGGCAACCGAGTTCGGCTGCGACAAGGACTTTGTTTTAGTTCGTGCTAACGGTGTGCCGACCTATATCGTTCCCGATATTGCATACCATTACAACAAGCTTGAGGTTAGAAAATTCGACCAGGCTATCGATATTTTAGGTGCCGACCATCACGGCTACGTGCCAAGACTTAAAGGTGCTTTAACAGCCCTCGGTGTTGACGCTTCAAGACTCGACGTTGTGCTAATGCAGATGGTAAGACTGGTTCGCGGCGGTGAGGTTATAAAGGCTTCAAAGCGTTCGGGCAAGGCGATTACTCTTGTAACTCTACTTGACGAAGTGCCTATCGATGCCGCAAGATTTTTCTTTAATCTCAGAGAGCCTAACAGCCACTTTGATTTCGACCTTGATTTAGCCGTTAGTGAATCAAACAACAACCCTGTATACTACGTTCAGTACGCATATGCCAGAATTTGCAGTATTCTGCGTAATCTTGAAGCAGAGGGTGTAACATTGCGCCCTGCTACTGCGGACGAGCTTTTATCCCTTAAAGCTGACGAGGAAAGAGAGCTTATAACCTACCTTTCAGCCTTTACCGATGAGATTATTCAGTCTGCTAAAGCCTACGACCCCGCAAGAATAACCCACTACGTAACCGAGCTTGCAACCAAGTTCCATAAATTCTATTCTGCTTGCAGAGTTAAGGGTATTGACGAAGGACTAATGTACGCTAGACTTTCCCTTTGCACCGCTACTGCTACGGTAATTAAAAACGTACTTTCGATGCTTAAAATTGATGCACCCGAAAGGATGTAAAGAGAGCTTGTGTTGAAACATAAGGAGATGTTTTTATGAAAATTGATAACCGTAATCTCACTATGATAATGGACCTTTATGAGCTGACTATGGCAAACGGTATTTTCACGAGTCGTTTAAAGGACACGACAGCCTATTTTGATATGTTTTTCCGTCGCATACCCGATAATGGCGGATATGCAATTATGGCGGGTGTTGAACAGCTTATAAATTATCTTAACAATCTTCATTTTGACAGTGACGATATAGCATATCTTAGAAGTCTTAACCTTTTCTGCGATGAATTTATCGACTATCTCGAAAACTTTAAATTTACCTGTGACGTGTGGGCAGTTCCCGAGGGAACACCTATTTTTCCAAAAGAGCCTATCGTTACCGTAAAAGGTCCTGTTATACAGGCTATGATGATTGAAACAATGCTTTTGCTTATAATCAATCATCAGTCACTTATTGCCACAAAGGCTAACCGAATTGTAAGGGCGGCTAAGGGCAAGCCTGTTATGGAATTCGGTGCACGCAGAGCACAGGGTGCGGATGCGGCTTATTACGGTGCACGTGCGGCTATGATTGGCGGATGCGTTGGCACCTCTGATATAGCAACCGCTAAGGATTACGGTGTTAAGGCTTCGGGTACTATGGCACACAGCTGGGTTCAGCTTTTCGATACCGAGTACGAAGCCTTTAAAACCTATGCCGAGCGTTATCCTGATAGTTGTATGCTCTTAGTTGACACCTATAACGTGCTGCGCTCAGGTATACCTAATGCTATAAAGGTGTTCAACGAGGTTTTAGCACCTCTTGGAAAGCGTCCTTTAGGTATTAGAATCGATAGCGGTGATATTGCCTACATAACCAAAAAGGTTCGCAAAATGCTTGACGATGCAGGTTATCCCGATTGTAAAATCTGCGTTTCAAACTCACTTGACGAGCATCTTATAAGAGATATGAATTTCCAGGGTGCCGCTGTTGACAGCTACGGTGTTGGCGAACGTCTTATAACCGCTTCAAGCGAGGCAGTTTTCGGTGGTGTTTACAAGCTTGTTGCAACCGAAAACGACGGCAAGGTTACCCCTAAAATTAAAATCAGCGAAAACATTTCAAAGATTACACTTCCCGGCATTAAAATTCCGTGGCGTTTATACGATAGAGAAACAAATAAGGCTATTGCCGACGTTATAACCTTAAATTACGAAAAGATTGACAGCACCGAGCCTTATGAAATCTTTGACCCCGACCACACCTGGAAGCGCAAAATCGTTAAAAACTTTGTTGCTAAGAAGCTTCAGGTTAAGCTTTTCGAAAACGGAAAGCAGGTATATGAGAGTCCCTCGCTTAAGGAAATCGCAGATAAATGCAAAGTGGAGGTTGATTCACTTTGGGACGAAGTTAAGCGTTTTGAAAAGCCTCACACCTATTACGTGGATTTATCCGAAGACCTTTGGAATCAGCGTAATGAGTTGCTTAGAAGCCACACCTTTAAAGAGGATTAATTCGGAGGATTTAATATGAAAAGGATTTTAAGCCTTATTCTTTGTTTAACTCTTATTTTCACTTTTGCCGCTTGCGGTAAAGATAATGAGGACAAAAAGTCTCAAGAAAAAATTGGTATAGACGTGCAGTACTATGCAAAGCTTGGCAAAATTCCCGAATTTAAATATAAGCTGGGCGACAACGGCGAAACTGCGGCTAAAGAGGTAGAAAAATCACTTGAAGACTCTACCGACCATCACGACGGCTACTGCAACGTTTACGAGGGTGACAAAAAAACCACCGTTGACGTTTCGGGCGCTTCGTTTGTTTACGATAACAAAACAAAAAAAATCGAAAGAATTATATGCTTTAATACATCCTACGAATTTACACTCGATACTGTTGTAATCGAGGTTCAAAAAGCGATGTCTTCATACGGTCATAATGCAGACCCTCGCGATATAACCGAGGACGAAGCCTCGCTGCTTTTTGCCACCTCAGATAGCACAATACTTGAATATAAGTTCGAGGGTGTAAACGTGGTGTTTGCGTTTTATGATAACGCACTTTTTGCCACAATGATTTACAAAGCATAAATAACGCAAAATTTAATGGAGAAATTAATTAGAATGTCAAATTTTAAACCACTTGACTGCCGTGAGCTGCCTGTTTTGGCGCTAAGAGGACTTGTAGCATTTCCGAGTATGCTTCTAACCCTCGACGTTGGCAGAAAAAAATCTATGGCGGCGTTAGAAATGGCTATGAGCACCGACCGCTATATTTTCCTTATAACACAGACCGATATTACGGTTGAAAACCCACAAAAGAAAGACCTTTATAAAATAGGCTGTATCTGTAAAGTGCGTCAGCTTCTTAAAACTACCGACGGCTGCAAGGCACTTGTAGAGGGCGTAAAAAGAGCTAAGCTTTTATCCCTTAAGACCGACGGTGCTTTTCTTACAGGCTATATTGAAGAATGTGAAGAGACCTCTCTTGGCAACCGCAGGGCTCTTAAAGAAACCCTTTTAAGAAATATCCGCGCTGAGTTTGCAGGATACACAGAGGTAGTATCTGTCCCTGTACCTAAAGACGTAGCGCTGACCGTTGCAAAATGCAATGAGGTGGCTTTCCTTTGTGACTATATAGCATTCAACACCCCTGCTCCCTTCGATGATAAACAGTACGTCTTAGAGCAATTAAGCGAATCCAAACGCGCTAAAATTCTTATTGAAATGCTAAGCAAGGAAGCAGAAATTTGCCGAATCGATTCAAAAATCGGAGAGAAAACCCGTCGCAGACTAGACGATGCTCAAAAAGAATATTACTTAAAAGAGCAAATAAAGGTTATAAGCGAGGAGCTTTACGGTGACGACTCTGCAGAGGAAATCGACCGCTTCCATACGGCTGCCGAAGCCTTAACCGTTGATGCCTCAATCAAAGACAGGCTTCACGCAGAAATAAACAAGCTAGCTAAGATGCCGCAAGGCTCACACGACGGTGCTGTGCTTCGCAACTGGCTTGAATTTTGTCTTTCTCTCCCATTTAATAAGTTTACTACGGTGAACGTTGACGTTAAAAAAGCAGAAAAAATACTCGACCGTGATTTTTACGGTATGAAAAAGGTTAAAGAGCGAATTACAGAAATGCTGTCTGTCTA
>JAZLAD010000112.1:0-5025 GCA_045613005.1 Acutalibacteraceae bacterium
AACGCAATACTTTATGCGCTAACCGATATCAGCGGTCTTAGAGCACAACTGCCGCTTCCTGTAGCAATTCTCTTTGTTGCAATAAGTGTAATCTTAACACTATTTGCAGGAATTATCCCGTCACGAAGCGCCGCTAAGAAAGACCCGGTCGTAGCACTAAGAACTGAATAATAAATGTAAAATGTAAAATAAAAGGGCGACCGTTCGGTCGCCCTTAAATTATATTTATTTATTCTCGTGTTCGATTAATTTCCAGGTAGCATCAATTAAATTTGCAAACATTGGATTTTCCATGGCACGAATTATAAAGCTTTGTCTGGGTGAGTTTATATCCTCGCCTGAAACCTGGAACATATCGTATTGCTCACAAAGACTTCTTACCCTTTTTAGCTGTTCGGGGGTGTTTCTTGTCGGCATATAGGTCAGCGCCTTTACGCCCTGCTCTTTTAAGCAAACAAATAACTCGTCAAGGTAATCGTCCTCAAATTTCTGAGCCTTTTTGGCGCCTGTAACAGAATCCACAACGTCAGCTAAATAAGCGTAGCAAAGGAATGCGTCAACCTCGTTGCAAAGCGCTACAACGTCGCAAAGTTTTGGACACTCGTCGGTAGCGTCAATGTAAATTTTAGGCACGAAAGCGCTCTTTAAAATACCTAAAAGGTCATACTCGTAAAAAGCGTATTCAGTATTAAGCATTAGAGCCTTTTGTTTATCTGATAGCGCTACACCCATATCGTCGAGCTTTTTAACCATACTTTCGCCCTTGCCAACAAGACTTACTAATTTCTTAGCCAAAGCATACATAAGATGTCTTTCGGTAACACCGCCGCCGTCTTTTGCCTCAGATAGCGGTAAAACGTCAATGTCGTAATCTAAAGAAATACCGTCGATTAACTCGTTGATTTTTGCAATCATTTTGCGGTTTCTTATATGACGTGCTTGTCTGTAAGGCTCGAAAAACTCGGTTAAGCGGTCTATCTTATCGTGGGGCACACCCTGAATGGTCATATAGCTAACGCCTATCTGGTCAGGATTGTTTGTGCGAAGATTTTCAAGCGGAGTACCCGCCATAGAAACTCTGCATTCCATACCGATTGTCACAGGCATATCTATAATTTCTGCCGCCTCTAAAAATTCCTTAGCACCCGAAATAGAGTCGTGGTCTATAATACCTGCGGTGCAAAGGCCCTCCATTCTGGCGGCATAAACTGCAGCAGTAGGGGAGTATGGCGAGAAGGAATAGGTGGTGTGAATGTGGTTGTTTATGTATTCTTTTACAGCCTCTGGAAAGGTAGTAACCTTTAAAACCTCTTTAAGATTATTAAGTCTTTCTTCTTTAGTTGGAGCATTAAGTTTATTTAATACATTAATATCTATCATAGTTTTACCCTTAATTTAACATTACCTGTCCGCCTGTAACAGGGATAGCCTGACCTGTTTCATAGGTCTGCTCCATACAGTACATAACAGCACGTGCAACGTCAACCGGTAAGCAACCTCTGTTAAGCGGCACCTTTGCCTCATAGAAGCGCTTAACGTCCTCAACAGTCTTAGCACCTGGAACCTTACCAGCGTTAAGATACTGAACGAAAAGACCTTTTTCAGGATCGGTCCAGAGTGGACCGTCAAGATAGTTACCCGGGCAGATAGCGTTAACCTTAATATTGTATTCACAAAGCTCAAGCGCAAAGCTCTGAACTAAACCAATAGCGCCAAACTTTGAACCTGCATAAGCAAAGTTCTTGTTAGAACCTTCAAGACCTGACTTTGAAGACATAGCGATAATGTCAAACATAGCGTCCTTATCAGCCTCGTGCTGAGCCTGCATAATGATAGCGGCATATTTACAGCAGAGGAAAAGACCTGTGTAGTTAATAGCGGTTACGAAGTCCATATCCTTCTTTTCAAAGGTGGCGATAGGTCCTGAACGAACAACACCTGCATTTGCAACCATCATATCAAGACCGCCGAATTTTTCAACAGTCTGTGCTACCAAAGAAGCAACGCTTTCTTCGTCAGATACGTTAACGGGAATAGCAACAGCGCGGTCGCCTAATTCCTTTGCTACCTCTTCTGCTAGTGACTGATTCATATCAGCGATAACAATAGTAGCACCCTCTTTGTAAAGCTGTTCAGCAATACCCTTGCCGAAACCTTGTGCCGCACCTGTAACAATAGTAATCTTACCTGCCATACGGCCTGTACCTTCGGGGCGATTGTGTATGTTCTGCTTAGCAATTTCCTGCCACTTAGTCATATCAACGCTCATAATGACAACTCCTTTTGAAATTAAAATACATTATTTAACAGTATATCACAATTTTTCTAATGTCGCAATAGTGAAAACGCATAAAGCCGAAAATTTCTCCTTTAAGTACTTTTATTTTAATAAAAGATGTGATATAATTTAGGCGGTGTTGTGTTTTAAGATTAGGGGATGAAAAATCTTGAAAACTGAAGAGAGAATTATATATTATAACGATGAGCAAAACGACGATTTTTCAGGGCTTCAAATCGAAGGTAAACCTTTAGGTGAAGGCTACCGTTATATACGAACGGGCTTCTTTTACAAAATTTTTGAATTTGTGTTTTATTACGCTGTTATGATACCTGTGATATTTATGCTCGAAAAGATATACTGCCATCAAAAATTCGCCAACCGCAAGGTGCTTAAAAATGCTAAGGGGGACGGTTGCTTTATAGTTAGCAATCATACGCAGGTGCAAAGCGATTCTTATATAGGACCCTTAGCAACCTTTCCTAAAAAATGCTTTATTATAAGCCATCCGGACGTTCTGTCTATCAAAGGAATGCGCCTTGGTATGCAGGCGTACGGTGTTATTCCCTTGGGTAGCAATTTAGATGAAAAGAAAGAATTTCTGCGTTGCGTTGAAAAAAGAATGCAGTCGGGCAATGCAGTTATTGTATATCCTGAGGCGCACGTGTGGCCTTACTATACTAAAATCCGTCCCTTTGACGATCAGTGCTTTACATATCTTGCAAAGCAGCAAAAGCCTATGTTTGTGCTGACCAACTGCTACCAAAAAAGTAAGCTTTTAAAGAAGCCTCAAATTGTGACCTATGCCGACGGTCCTTTTTATCCAAATCCCGATTTAAGCGCCAGAGAAAACGCAAAACAACTAAGGGATATAGCTTACAACACAATGTGCAAAAGAACAAAAGAACATTCAACGGTTGAATATATAAAATACATAAAAGAATAGGAGCGTTACATTATGTTAAACAAAACGTTTTCTCCACTACCTATCGGAAGCGTAAAGCCAAAGGGTATACTCCAAGAATATTTGAAAATACAAATGGAGGGACTAACAGGCCATATAAGCGAGGCGGGTTACCCCTTCGAATCACCAAAGTGGGGCGAGGAATTTTTAAGCACAACCGATAGCCCTAAATGGTGGGTTTATGAGCAAAACGGCTATTGGCTTGACGGCTTTATAAGAACCGCAATTTTAATAGATGACGAGGCGGCAATAGAAAAAGCAAAGGGCATAATATACGCCGTATTAGAAAAACCTGATACCGACGGCTTTTTAGGACCCCTATTTATGAAAAAGATTCTACCTGACGGTTGTAACCAGTGGGCACACGTGGTATTTTTCAGAGCTTGTATGGCGCTGTATGAGTATACAAAGGATAGAAAAATAGTTGACGCTATCAGAAGACATTACGTAGAAGCAGGAATAGATTTTTCTGTTCAGCGTGACGTGTATAACGTTGAAATAATGCTTTGGGCATACGCTGAAACAGGCGATAAGGCACTCCTTGATTTAGCAGAATATTGGTATAAGAAATACAACGAGAAATCCGAAGAGGATTGGAGCGATAAGGTATTATTAAGCGATAAAAAGCCTCACACCCACGGTGTTTCTTATAACGAGTATGCAAAGCTCGGTGCCATTCTTTATAGATTTACAGGCAACGAATACTATTTAAGCGTTTCAAAGGCAGCCTATAAAAAAGCTATAGACTTCTTTATGTTGCCCTCAGGCTGTATCAGTAGCAGTGAATTTACCAAGAGCAACGATTATATGGAGCCTTATGAAACCTGCGACGTAACCGACTTTACCTGGTGGATGGGTTATATGTTCTCGGTTACCGGTGATATCGACTATATGGATAAAATTGAAAAGTGCGTTTTCAATGCGGGTGTAGGCTCGGTACTTGAAGATTTCAAAGGACTTCAGTATTTTTCAAGTGTTAATCAGGTAATAGCCGATAAATTCTCAAACCGCAACGAAAGCATTCACTGCGGCGATAAATGGATGAGCTACCGTCCCAATCCCGGTGTTGCTTGTTGCCCCGGTAACTGCAACCGCTTTATGCCAAACTATATATACCGTCAGTATTTCACCGATAGCGAGGGCACAGTTTATTCTACGCTTTTCGGCGAGGGTACACTAAACTATAACGGTATTGAGATTGAGCAAAAAACCAATTTCCCATTCACCTCAAACGTTAAGTATAACGTAAATACCGACCATCCGTTTACCTTTAAAATCCGTGTTCCTGCTTGGTCAAAGGGTGTAACCCTTAAAGTAAACGGCGAGTGTGTAAACGCTGTAGCAGAAAATTCCTTTATAACCCTTAATATAGAAAAGGGAACCGAAATTGAGCTAGAATTTGCACAGGAAATTGAAAAACATTTTAAGGATAACGGCATTTGGTTTTCCCGTGGACCTTTAACCTATGCACTAGGTATTAAGACAAGACGTGAAATTGATACCGAAGAAGTGCGTTCAAGCAAGGATTTCCCTGCATACAATATCTATGCCGAGAGCGACTGGAATTACGGTATTGACCCTGATACCGATGTTAAGTTTGTAGAAGGCACAGCGGCACAGTGGAGTCTTTGTGAGGATTTACCGAAAATCGAACTCACAGGTATAAAAGTTAAGAATTGGGATTATGATAAGAGAGACACGGTTGTCCACGTTTTATGGGAGGGACATACCGACGAACTTCCGCCAAAGATACTAACCGGTAACTTTGTATTCACCTCAAGAT
>JAZLAD010000113.1:0-6865 GCA_045613005.1 Acutalibacteraceae bacterium
CGCTCTTCAAGACCGCAATCTCTGCCTGTGAGGGTTAAATCCAACTCCTCAGAGGCAAGACGCGCATCGTCGAAAAACATCTCGTAGAAATCGCCAAGTCTGAAAAATAAAATACTGTCCTTATTCTGCTCCTTGATTTCCATATACTGTGTCATCATAGGAGAAAGACCGCCGGTTTTCTTTGCCATCAGTTTACTTCCTTTAAAATTTTAGTCTCAAATAAAGATTAGTGACAACCACCACAGGTAGAGCAAGAGCCTGTACAACCCTGAACCTCAGGCTCTACTGTTTCTGGGTCTGCACCGTCAACACACTGACCGATAACGCTGTTGATATCACCTAGCATTGCATCAAGATCAGCCTTTGCTACGTTGAAATCTACCATAGATTTGCTCTGCATAACCTCAGCATAAATGTTGCGGAGCTTTTCGTTTAATTCCTTTGTCTTTGCCTCGTCCTGAGTCTCGGCGCTCATAGCCTGTTCAAGATTCATTCTAACAAGGTTGAATTCGTTGATTTTATCCTGAACGGCGGTATCGTTATCAAGCGCTAGCTTAGCCTTTGCAAACGCGATATAACGCTCATCCTTTTGAATTTCTTTGCCTAATTCTCTTACTGCACTTAAAATACTCATTTTTATTCTCCTTAAAATTTTTTAATTTATTTTCATATCAAAACGCCTTTTAGCGTATTGGTATAATCGGTAATTTTTACGTTTTTAAAGCTACCGAGTAACGCTTTGTCACCCGCTACTTCAACACTCAGTCCCCCCGAGGTTTTGCCTATCAGAATATCCTTTTCTTCTAAATATTCGTCAAACAAAAGCTCGTACTGTTTACCTATCAAGGCTTTATTGTTTTGGTGTGAAATTTCATCCTGAACGCTTAACAGCTCGTCAAACCAAACGCCCTTTTCTTCACGGCTTACAGGGTCTGCCATCTCGGCGGCAGGAGTGCCTGTTCTTGCCGAATAAATAAAGGTGAAAAGCTGTGAAAACCTGACCTCTTTTACAAGCGATAACGTCTGTAAAAAATCCTCGTAGGTCTCCCCGGGGAAACCTACTATAATATCGCTTGTAAAGGTGATATCGGGCATAAGGCTTCTAGCCTTTTCTATAAGGGATAAATACTGTGCTCTTGTATATCGGCGGTTCATCTCTTTTAATATTCTGTCACTTCCCGACTGGAAGGGCAGATGCAGATGCTTTTCTATCTTTTCACAGTCCGCCATGGTCTGTAGCAGCTCGTCGGTACAATCCTTTGGATGTGAGGTCATAAAACGAATTCTGAAATCACCGTCAAGGCCGTTTATCATACGAAGAAGCTTTGAAAAATTTATTTCCTCTTTAAGACCTTTTCCGTAGGAATTTACGTTTTGGCCTAAAAGCATTATTTCCTTAAAGCCCTGTTTTATAAGGCACTCGGCTTCCTTTAGAATTTCATTTGATGCGCGTGAGCGCTCTCTGCCTCTAACGTATGGCACGATACAGTAACTGCAGAAGTTGTCGCAACCGTACATAACGGGTAAAAAGCCCCTGATTTTGCTATCGCGCTCAACAGGGATATCCTCAACAATTTCGGCATTGTCAAGAGTTCTCTCAAATATTCTCTTAGAGCCTTTTAACCGGTTGTAAATAAATTCAGGCAAACGGTGACTTACCTGTGTACCTAAAACTATATCGACGTAAGGGTAGCTTGTCCTAAAGCGCTCGGCTACCTTTTCTTGCTGTGACATACAACCCGCCACGCACAGCAGCATATTAGGACGCTCTTTCTTATATTTTTTAATAGCGCCTACGTTACCGTAAACTCTATCCTCCGCGTGTTCTCTTACAGCACAGGTGTTAAAAAGCACAAAATCGGCAACAGACGGGTCTTCTGTAAAGGTATACCCCATCATAGAAAGAAGCCCCTTTATCCTTTCGGAATCGCTTACGTTTTGCTGACAGCCAAAGGTTATAATACACGCCTTAGGATTTTCTCCGTAGGTGTTTTTTACAACACTTTTTGCCAGTTCTATATACTCTTTATGCCCTAACACTCGGGCGGTTATTTTATCAGGTATCGGCAAAGCAAAATCTCCCCATTTTTTAATCAGTTTATTATACTATATTTTGAACATTTTATCAAGTGTTTTTATATATTTATTTATATAAAAAAATATATAATACATCTTGTAAATTAGCGCAAAGTATGGTACAATTAACCGAATGTAATTTTGTTTATAAGGAGAAATGTTTTTTGTCGTTCCCACTTGAAAATATAAGAAATTTTTGCATTGTAGCACACATAGATCACGGCAAGTCAACCCTTGCCGACCGTCTTTTAGAGCTTACAAGCTCGGTAGCTCAGCGCGATATGGAGGAGCAAATACTTGACAGTATGGAGCTAGAGCGTGAGCGCGGTATCACCATTAAGGCGCACGCAGTTACTCTTTACTACACCGCAAAGGACGGTACAGAGTATGAGCTTAACCTAATCGACACACCGGGACACGTTGACTTTAACTATGAGGTTTCACGTTCGCTTGCCGCCTGTGAAGGTGCTATTCTGGTTGTTGACGCTTCTCAGGGTATCGAGGCGCAGACCCTTGCCAACACCTATTTGGCGGTTGACCACGGCCTTGAAATTTTACCTGTTATAAACAAAATCGATTTACCGTCGGCAGACCCCGAGAGAATCAAGCAGGAAATAGAGGACGTTATCGGCATTCCTGCCGACGAAGCACCGCTGATTTCAGCTAAAACAGGTCTTAATACCGAACAGGTTTTAGAGCTTATCGTAAACGGAGTACCCGCGCCTAAAGGCGACCGTGAAGCACCGCTTAAGGCACTTATTTTCGACTCTTATTATGACCCGTACAAGGGTGTTATAGTATATTTCAGGGTTGTAAGCGGAAAGCTTAAATGCGGAGATACGGTTAAAATGATGGCTACAGGAGCTACCTTTGATACGGTTGAAATCGGAAGAAAGGGTGCTATGAGGCTAGAGCCGTGTGACTGCTTAGAGGCAGGTGAGGTAGGCTATCTTGCCGCTTCTATCAAGACCGTTTCTCAGGCAAGAGTTGGTGATACCATAACACTAGCAATTGACGGCGCAAATGAAGCACTGCCCGGTTACAAAAACGTAAAGCCGGTTGTTTTCTGCGGTATCTATCCTGCAGACGGTGCAAAGTACCCCGACCTTAGAGAAGCACTCGAAAAGCTACAGCTAAATGATGCTTCGCTAATCTTTGACCCCGAGACCTCAACCGCATTAGGCTTTGGCTTCCGTTGCGGATTTTTAGGTCTTTTGCATATGGAAATTATTGAAGAGCGCTTAGAACGTGAATACAATCTTGACATTATTACAACGGCGCCAAGCGTTGAATACCGCTTCAACTTGACCGACGGCAGTCAGATTTCGGTGGATAACCCTACAAACTATCCCGACCCATCGGTAATCTCAGAGGCGCTAGAGCCTGTTGCTAACGTTCATATCTACTCACCTAACGATTACGTTGGTACAATAATGCAGTTATGTGAAGAGCGCAGAGGCGACTATATTGATATGAAATATATGGGCGATAGGGTTGACATTCATTACGTTTTACCTATGGGTGAAATAGTTTACGACTTTTTTGACGCTCTAAAATCCCGCACAAAAGGTTATGCTAGTTTTGACTATGAAACTGCGGGCTATAACAAATCAAGCCTTGTAAAGCTTGACGTTATGTTGGCGGGTGAAACGGTAGACGCTCTTTCCTTTATCGTTCACAATTCAAACGCATACACAAGGGCTAGACGAATAGCCGAAAAATTAAAGGATTATATCCCCCGTCAGCTTTTTGAGGTGCCCGTTCAGGTAGCAGTGGGCGGTAAAATTATTGCCCGTGAAACGGTTAAGGCGCTTAGAAAAGACGTTCTTGCAAAATGCTACGCCGGTGATATAACCCGTAAACAGAAGCTTCTTGAAAAACAAAAGGAAGGTAAAAAGAAAATGCGCCGCTTAGGCTCGGTTGAAGTACCTAAGGATGCGTTTATGGCAGTTTTAAAGCTTGACGAATAGGAGAATAATTATGGCTATGAGTAAAAGACAGGCGGCTATACGCAGAAGAAGAAGGTTTATAATTTTATCGTCGATTTCGGTAGTGTTAGTGCTAACCGTGGGAATACTAGGTATAAATGCGCTTATAAATAAGTTTTCTACTGCTGACAGTTCACAGCAAAGCAGCAGTAACCTAAGCAGTAATTCTTCGACAACCGTTAATAACGGCGCTTCCTCCATTCCTGCTAACAAGGATACCTATAATCCCGATAACAAGCAGATAATTAACGTAAACGGTGTTGATCTTGATGCTAATTTCCGCAGAGTAGCTCTTATAAACGCCAAAAATCCTCTGCCTGAAAATTACGATAAGGATATAAGGTCTTCACTTGTAACTATCGACCAAAACCTTAGAAATAACAACTACGTTACCGATATTCACAAGGACGTTTATCCTTACATTTCCGCTATGGTAAAGGCGGCTCAGGCTGACGGTATTAATTTAAAGGTATGGTCCCCTTTTCGTTCATACGGCGACCAAAGGGTGTTGTTTGAAAATCAGGTGAAAAGACAGGGCGGTGACGAGGCTAAAGCGGCAACCGTAGTAGCACGTCCCGGTACCAGCGAACACAACACAGGTCTTTGCGCCGATTTTAATATGGCGGATGATGCTTTTGAGTCAACCCCTATGTATACCTGGATGATAGAAAACGCGGAGGACTACGGTTTTATTTTAAGATATCCCAAAGATAAAACCGATATCACAGGCGTTATATACGAGTCTTGGCATTGGCGCTTTGTAGGTATCAACACCGCAAAGGAAATGAACAACTTAGGTATGACACTCGAGGAATACGTAGAATATAAAAATATTGATTGGCAGAGCGAATTTAACTAAACACAAACGAAAGGGCGGTCTTTATGGATTGCAAACAGTTTTTTGATAAATTATCGGGCAAAAAGATTGCTATGTGCGGAATAGGTGTTAGCAACACTCCTCTGATTTTAAGCTTTCTTTCAAGAGGCGCTCGTGTTATAGCGTGTGACCGCCGCTTGAGAGAACAAATTGGCGCTATAGCCGACGAGCTCGAAAACGCGGGTGCTGAGCTTAAGCTTGGAGACGGCTATCTTGACAATCTCGAGGTCGATATAATTTTCAGAACCCCAGGTATGAGTTTTTATCTTCCCGAGCTTGAAGATGCTAGAAAAAAGGGTATTCCCGTTACTAGTGAGATGGAGGTTTTCTTCGATTTATGTCCCGCTACTATTTTTGCAGTAACCGGCTCAGACGGAAAAACCACCACTACAACCCTTATTGCAAAAATGCTTGAAGCAGAGGGTAAAAAGGTTTACGTGGGCGGTAATATAGGAAATCCTTTACTCCCTGAAATCGAAAATATCACTAAGGACGATTACGTTGTAGTAGAGCTTTCTTCATTCCAATTAATCTCAATGCGTAAAAGTCCCGACGTTGCCGTTGTTACCAACGTAGCACCAAACCACCTTGACGTTCATAAGGATATGGACGAATACGTTGAGGCTAAGAAAAACATCATTCTCCACCAAAACGCTTTCTCACGCACAATCTTAAACCGCGACAACGAGATAACCGAAAGTTTCAGAAAGGACGTGCGCGGTCAGTCCCTCGGCTTTAGTATGGAAAGAAAGCTGAATAACGGTGCTTGGCTCGACTCTAAGGGTATGCTTCATATGGCGTACAGGGGTATTGACGTCCCCATCCTAGACCGCAAGGATATTGCGATTTTAGGTGACCATAACGTTGCAAATTACCTCACTGCAATAGCTGCCGTTTGGGGCTTTGTCGGTGTTGACAGTATTAAAAAAGTGGCCAAAGAATTTAAAGGTGTTGAGCACAGAATTGAGTTTGTCCGTGAAATAAACGGAGTTAAATACTATAACGATTCTATAGCTTCGAGTCCTACAAGAACAATTGCGGGTCTTAAAGCGTTTGATACCAAGGTAATGCTGATTGCAGGCGGGTACGACAAGCACATTCCGTTTGAACCGCTGATGCCCTATCTTGTAGATAAGGTTAAGGTTTTATTCCTTTGCGGTGCCACTGCAGATAAAATAGAAAACTGCCTCAAAGCTTTTGACGGTTATAAAGGCAGTCCCGAAATAGTTAGAGTATCTGATATAAAAGAAGCTGTAGAAAAAGCGCACGAGATGGCAACCGATGGCGACGTTGTTACACTTAGCCCTGCGTGTGCCAGCTTCGATGCCTTCCCCAACTTTGCTAAGAGGGGCAATTACTTTAAGGAAGTTGTGAATAATCTTTGAAAAGAATAAAAGAGGATTTAATAAGCCTTTGCAATGCCGTTTCGGTGGGTAATAAAACGGATGCTTCTATTCTTGCCGCAAAATATCTCGGCGAATATGCAAAGGTAAAACTAAGCGATAAAAACCAAACAGTTTTAGCTGAATTAAAGGGCGAAAAGGATTATACTCTTATGGTTGAGGCGCACATTGACCAAATAGCCTTCACTGTAACGAATATTGACGATAACGGTTTTCTTACACTTGCTAAATGCGGAGGCTTTGACCTTAGAATTTTACCTGCAACAAGGGTGCTTATTCCCGGCAAAGAAACTGTAAAGGGTGTTTTTTGCAGTACCCCTCCCCATCTGTCACGCGGCGATAAGGAATATAGTGATATAGCCGAATTAAAGGTTGATACACTTCTGGGTAAAAAAGCTAAGGAAATAATAAGTGCGGGTGATTTTGTCACCTACGATTTTGAGGTTTTAGAGCTTTTAAACAACCGTATTAGCTGTGGCAGTATCGATAACAGGGCAGGCTGTGTTGCCGTAATAGAACTC
>JAZLAD010000114.1:0-9358 GCA_045613005.1 Acutalibacteraceae bacterium
TTCTCCTTAGTCATCGAATCTGGGTTCCAGCAGAGAAGCTGACAGTTATCAAATCCGTTTTTTACAAGCTGCTCAAATTTTTCTTCAAGAGTGCTAATATCGTCACTATGGACACAGGTACCTATTCTAACCATAAAAACATTTCCTTTCAAGGTTTAATTCAATTTCATTTTACAAGTTTTAAACATTATTTTCAATAATAAAATATTAGCTTTTTTTATAACAATTTTGATTAATTATTCTACGTCACTGCCGTGCACTATATTCTTGCTTACAACCTTTACCTCATGGTTTCTAAAGTCGTTTCTTGAAGCAAAGTTGCCAGGGCAATTACCGTCAAACTCAATTGCTTTTTTGTGACCATAGATATAATTATCAGTGACTCTGTTAAAACCGCCCTCGATAGTAATACCTGCACGGCTCGGCCTCTTAAAGTGCTTTTCACCTAAATGATGTCTTGTTGGGAAGTGGTTGTTTTTGTGGAAATTTAAATTATCGTCACCGCCGTCAAAATGACACTGCGTTACGATATTGCCGAAAACTCCCCTTGAATAGCTAAAATCATTTACCATTTCGTGTTCTATATCGCGCGGTATTCGCATACCGATATGAACACCTCTGCCCGACGATTTGGTCTGACAGCGTATTATCTTATTAAAGGCAATTACAGGGGCAGGTAAAATACCTGTCTTATTATAATTAAAATAGGAAGGCCAAGCATAAAGCACTATACCCGCCGCCATTTCCATTACGTGACCTGCATATACGTTATCAAAGCCGCCGCCCCATAAAAACTGGCTGTGTCCATTAGAGAGCGCTACGTTATTGTCAACCCAAAGATTGTGGTGAGGACAGGTCACGATAGAAAATGCCGATGTCTCATCAGGTCTTACGTCAAACGGCTTGTTTAAAATTAGTTTTTTAATGTCACCGTTTTCAACAACGTCTATTATGGTACGGTATTGAGCAAAGCCTGTGCCGTTGATTATAAATAAGTATCTTCCGCTAATATCAAATCTCTGTTCATACGGAATTCCTTTAGATGAGCTCATTATGTCATGCTCACAGCAGACCTCGACAAAGTTTTCGCCAAACGACACACCGTGTCCCGACCATTCACTCTCACCGTATTCGCACATATAGGATTCAAGGGCGCAGTCGGCGCGGTCAATACCGACGCTTCTGTTTTGGAATAACCAGTTATAAGACATACCCTGCTGTGCTGCAAAGGAGCGTCTTCCGTCTGCAAACAGGTTGTTTGAAACTATAGAATGTCTAATACCTGAAATAACGCTTTCGTTAACCTGTCTCGGACGACAATGAAATTCGTTATTTATAATCTTAGCGTAAAGATTTTTTGTAGGAAGTATATAGATAGGCTGAAGAGCAAAACACTTGCAATCGAAAATTACAAGATCGTTTGTTCTGGCACCAGTTAAAATACCTGCGCTTATCATAGCGCCTGTATTCGGTCGTGAAAACTGTGTTAAACCGCCGACATCAATTTCTACCTTGTTCATAAAGGCGTTATCAACCGTATCGGTAAGATTATCTGCAACAGTTATACCAATATTTGCACCGCCGCCAAGCTCTATTCTAACAGCCTCAATACCAGCTTTTGTGCGAAGTCTTACAAGTGTGCCCGTATCCTGTTTAAGCCAATGCTCACGCCAATCGTTAGCCCAACCTCTAAGACCACCCGGTTGCTTTGCAAAAACACAGTCCTTTAAAATATCACCATCAAATTTTTTACCCTCTGCTGTCTTGAGTATTGTGGTTTTACCTGCGCCGAGAAGCACAACGTTAGGCTTAATATCTATAGTTTTTGAAACAGGGAATGTTCCCGCTCCTAAAACTACCAAGCCGCCGTTTTTACCAAAGCTATCAATAGCAGACTGAATTTTATCAGCATAATCGGCAAGTGGAGAGGTATCCTCGGCTTTTATTGTTATTATATCGCATTCGGGAATTAGAGCCGAAACGTCTGCACTGCGATTCCATTTTGTTCTAAAATAATAGTTAAGACTGTTGTCCTCAACTATCTCTATTTCTACAGGCTTACTCCAACCAAATCTTCCGCAGGTTGAAGAGTGGAGATATAAATTATATTTGCCAACCTTTACGTCCTTTGGTATTGAATATTCACTTTGATATTTTTGAACATCAAAGAAATAACCTGTTGTAGATGCTTGTTCGAGAACATAGCACTCGCCTGTTTCTATGTTTTTTATAGCGGCACGTCTTGGAAAAACAGAGCCGTCATTAAAGGTTACGGGTTTGCCAAAGCAGTCACCGAAAATCATTATACGTTCGCCCGCATTAATTTTATTAAATGAGGTGTTCCAAATTTCAGGACGGTTAGCAATTTGAGGCTTTGAAAATCCATTTTCGTTCTGAAGCCATACTATATGAGTGCCCTCACCCGCAAGCCAAAAGCCCTCGCCGTCAGGTTTTTCATTTGGTTTATCACCAAAATATATGCAATGATCATATACGGCATCAGGAGTAAACACCTTAGCATTTTCAGGAGGTACTAGCGGCAAACTTTCTTCCACAGTATCAAGCTCTGAAAAATTTACAGTTCTTGAAGCAGCGAACTTGGCCTTATACGCATTTCGTCCATCCACTCCACCTAAATCATCCAAAACTGAGTTTATATCCGAACCGTCGTTTTTTGCTTGCCAAAGATAAAGTTTTGTATTTTCTGTAAAATTTTCACCCAAAATTTGAACAATATCTTCATTTTCAAAAGAGTTAATTGTAGAAATTTCAGGAACGCTTTTTATATTCATATTCCTTCCTCCACAGCAAATCATATATATTGAGTTTTCAATATCTCTCAATAAAGTTAATCTAGCATATATTAGATTTAAAGTCAATATGAAAATGTGGTTTTCAACCTATATTTTCAAATAGGAAAAGAGGCAATACACAAGGTACTGCCTCTTTTCTTTTTTAAGGGGTTTGAGGAGAGAGTTCCCTTTATAAAACTAAAGGGAACAGTACAAAAACGGGTGCGGCTCCCTTTTTTGTACATTCTTATCATACACCCTAATTTTTAACTTTTTATGAACCAATTTTGAATTTTTAAGGAAATTTTTTAAAAAGTATATGTTTTTATAATTTGACAATAATAAACCTGTAACAAAAATTTGAAAGGAAATTATTATGGAATACAACGAATACAATAATGATGACAATAGGAAAAGGGGCAGCTCGGCAGGTTTTTATGCAATTATAGCCTGTTGCCTTGTAATTTTAGGCGCGGTTGCTTGGTTTGCCGTATCAAACCTCACAAGAAGTAAAAATCAAAATGAAAACAGCTCGAGTGACAAAAACAATTACAGTTCTAATGATAACAACAGCAATACTAATTCAAACGACAACTTTGTGAGCGATATAATTAATTCTACCCCGTCCCAACCAACAGCTAAAGACGAAAGTAAAATCCCTTACAACTCAGAAACGTCAAGTCCTGAGAAAAAAGCATTCACCTTACCCGTAAACGGTCAAATAACAAAGGGCTACAGCGAAACCGCCTTACAGTATTCTTCAACCTTCGGTGATATGCGACTTCACACAGGCATAGATATTAAGTGTGAGAAGAACGCACAAATAAAATCAAGCGCAAGTGGTACTGTTACCGATATAAAAGACGACTCGGCTTTCGGTAAGATTGTAACTATAGACCACGGCGACGGTATAGTGCTAAATTACTGCGGACTAAACAGTATTTCGGTAAAGGTAGGACAAAAGGTATCTGGCGGCGATATTATAGGAACTATCGGCAGTATACCAAGTGAAAGTTCTGACGGTGTTCACCTTCACCTTACAGCCTTAATTGAAGGCAAAATTTCTTCGCCTATGAAAGCTTTGGGACTTGAATAAAATTCAAAATTAATCACGCCCTCGACAATTTTTCGCTTAGGGGCAAAAACACCGCACGTCGTAAATCTTTATGCGACGTGCGGTGTTTTTTATTTAATATATGCTTCTAGCCTGTATATAGGCTGACCGAGACTTAAAAACCTTGCTTCATATTCTGTTATAATATTGCCCTCAAATTTACTGTTATGTAAATCGAGCGTTACGTTTTTAAGAGCAAAGCCGTTTGAGGATAACTGCTCTATCGAAAACTCAAAAAGCTGCATATTGTCAGTCTTTTGATGGATTTCGGCGCCCTCCTTTAAAAGGCGCTTGTAGATTTCAAGGAAGGTGTAGTTTGTAAGTCGATGAGATGCGTATTTTTTCTTAGGAAACGGACAGGAAAAATTAAGGAAAATTCTCTCCACGCTTTTTTCCTTTAGATGTCTTTCGAGATACTCGGCAGAGCATTTCAAAAATTTAAGATTGGTAATACCCTCTCTTTTAGCCGCCTCACAAGCAGACACTATAACATTCGCTTCTCTTTCAACCGCCAACAGATTGATTTCGGGATGACTTTTTGCGTATTCAACCGCAAATTTTCCCTTTCCGCAACCGATTTCGAGATATAGAGGTCTATCCTCACCAAACCACTCTTTAAGGTCCAAATAATCCTTATCGTTTATAGCAGTGTTAAAGTTTCTGTCTTCGCTTTGACTAATATACAGATAATCGGTTACCTCAGCTAGTCTTTCTGTGAGGTATTTTTTCTTTCGCATTCTCATAAGTTTATTATTTCCTCTGCCGCAGACTTCAAGAAATCACCGTCAAAATGCTCGATACAGCCGTTGTCAACCATACGCGCCAAATCAACGTCAATGGGCAATTTGGCAAGTAGCTTTGTGCCTGTTTCCTCGGCAACGGTTTCGCTTCCGCCACCAAAAACACTGAATTCCTTACCGCAATCAGGACACTTAACGTAGCTCATATTTTCGACCATACCTATAACCTTAACGTTCATCATTTTAGCCATATTATACGCCTTTTTAACGATTAAGGATACAAGCTCTTGAGGTGAGGTAACGATAACGATACCGTCCAGCGGCAAAATTTGGAAAACTGTTAACGGCACATCGCCCGTGCCCGGAGGACAGTCAACAAGAAGATAGTCGAGTTCTCCCCAAACAACGTCCTGCCAGAACTGTTTTACAACACCCGCAATAATAGGACCTCGCCAAATTACAGGTGAATCCTGTTCCTGCAACAGCATATTAATAGACATTATTTTTATGCCGTTTTTAGTTTCAGCAGGCATAATACCTAGTTCATTTTGCATTGCTCTTTGGGTTACGCCGAAGGACTTTGGTATTGACGGGCCTGTAATATCGGCGTCAAGAATACCAATCTTATATCCCATTTTACTAAGTGTTACGGCAAGCATAGAGGTTACCATTGATTTACCTACGCCGCCCTTACCGCTTACAACCGCCACAACGTGCTTTATGTTGTTAAATTCGCCTGTTGGCTCTAATAGGCTGGTTTTTTCTCTTGAAGAGCAATTACTTTGGCAGCTTGAACAATTTCCGCTGCATCCTTGTTTTTCTGACATTTTTCATCACCAAAAATTATTATAATAATACTAGTTTGCCCAAAAGCTTTAAAGCGTTTGACAAATCTATATCATTATAACCCCAACACACTTTAAAATCAAGTAAAATGAGAGGATATTTTTTTATCACAGCATTCGGGAGAATATAACCAATCGTCCAAATGTGAGCCTTCATAGTAATAACGCGATTTGCTTTTTGCCTCACTGTCAAAGCTATCGATAATTATAAGCTTTATTTTCATTTTTTCAGGAATAATACTTTTTATGTATACACTGGCGCTCTGCCCTACCTTAACTCCACTTTTTAGCTCGGCAAGTCCTGCAAGATTTGAAGTCAGTTCAACAAAAATTCCGTAGTTTTCAACGCTTCGTATAATTCCCGATACGGTCTGACCCTGAGTAAAATGCTCGGCGTTTTCGGTCCAAGTACCGAGCAGCTCTTTATGCGACAGCGTTATTCTGCCGTTTGCTTCAATATTGCTGATTACCGCTTTTATATTTTCGCCCACAAAAAATCTATCTTTAGGATGCGAAATACGTGAAACCGATATAGCATCTATCGGCAGTAACGCTATATTTCCGCAACCGACGTCACAAAATGCGCCAAAGCTTTCAAGATGTGTAACCTTGGCATCTATTATATCACCGACTCTATATTTGTCTAATATATGCTGTAAACATTTTTGCTGGGCCGTTTTCCTTGAAAGCAGAGCATAAAGCTTACCGAATTTATCCGTTTTAAGAGCGGTTACAACAAAGCAAACCGGTCTTCCTACTCGGGAAATGAGTGCTATATCCCGAGTTTTTCCCTCACTTATTCCGATTGCTCCCTCTTCTCGAGGAATAATTCCACGCATACAGTCTAAATCGACCGTCATATTATGCTCGCTGTCACACATAATCACGTTAGCTTCAAGTATACTTTCGTTCACCTGTGCTAATGCCAGTGCCGAGGGTGTTACCATATTCTTGTGATTTTCCCCCGTATCTCTAAGCCATCCTTCAGGATAATATTCTTTCATTTTTATCGCCCTTTCCCGTGTTTATTTAATTTCCTGATTATTTATATGCTGTGTTGGGCAATAAAAAGAACAAGCGTCGGCACACAAATTTGTGCCGACGCTAAAGCTTTCTTATTTAATTTGTATTTTTTTTGTAATCGAAACCTTTGGGGTTACAAACTTATCACTCGCACTTGCATATTCACAAGAGTCATCAAGTGTAAACAGGTATTCGCCCGCCTTAGCCCCGTCTCTAACCTTAAAAACAACAGTAAAAGCTGTTCCCTTTTCGGTTATATCGGTTACACCTTCAGCCATCGCAAGACAGGTAATCGTTCCGTCTTCGGCAGTAGCCTGTGTTTCTGTGAAAAATCCGTCTTCACACTCAACGTAATCTAAAACCGCACTATCATAGTTCAAAACCACTTTTGCTACCAACATACCGGGATTTTCTGTCACTTCAATCGGTATTTTAACGATGTCGCCCGACTTATATGTCTCTGACTTACCCTTACCACAGCCACATGCAAGTAGGGCTATTGCACAAACGATTGTGAGTGCAACAACGCATTTCCAAATAGTTTTAATAAGCTTCTTGTTCATAATTTTTCTCCTTACATTCCTCTATATTCGCCATTTTTAATTTTTTCATTCAGTGCTTTTACTACAAATTCCTTATCCTCTTTATAGGTTACGCCGTACCATTTATCCTCAGCCACAAGCACCTTAACCTTCTTTTCGTTTGCGGCTATAACATACGAGACAGCAAGTGGAAGAAAATATTCTGATTTTGGAACGTTAATTTTTTCGTCAAGGAAGGTCTTTAAATATTTAGTTATATATTCGAATATATCGGGTGTAAAGCCCCACATATTCATCGAAACTATAGTATCAGGTGAAAGTGGCACCCAATTTTCACCGTCCTCGGTATATTTACAATCCATAATTTTGGTGCGCTCGGTAATGCTTTCTAAGTAACCGTCTTTTGTTTCACAAACACCACGGGAAACGGTACCGTTTTCGGTTAAGGTGTTTGCAAGGCGGAAGCCTACGGTACAATATTCATCACTTCCGCTTATAAGGCTTTCATAAATCTTCTTGTATGCGGAAGGACCGTAATAGTCGTCTGCATTGATAACTGCAAACGGGGTTTTAACCACGTCTCTACAGCAGTAAATTGCATGAGCAGTTCCCCAAGGCTTTTGGCGGTCTTTAGGGCAAACGTAGCCTTCAGGCAGTTTATCGAGTTCTTGGAACACGTATTCAACGTCAATAAACTTTTCTATTCTTTTACCGACAGTTTCCTTAAAATCCTTTTCAATGGCCTCTTTTATTATGAAAACGACCTTATTAAAACCCGCTTTTTTGGCATCGAAAACAGAAAAATCAAGCAGCGCTTCACCGTTTGGACCTATAGGTTCAATCTGCTTAAGTCCGCCGAACCGACTACCCATACCTGCCGCTAAAACCACTAGTGTTGCATCTTTCTTCATTTATTTTCCTCCAAATCTGTATCTTGGTTTGGTTTTTTAGAGTTTAGAGCCGACTGCTCGTCGAAGCCCTCGGTGCTTTCCTTCATAAACAGTACCTTAAAGGTTAATATTAGAAGCTTCAAATCCTTAAGTAAGGAATAATTTTCAATATACATAAGGTCCATATGAAGCTTGTCTTCGGGTGACGTATTATACTTACCGTAAAGCTGTGCAAAACCTGTAAGACCCGCCTTAACCCTATGCCTTAAAGCAAACTCAGGATAGGCAGAGGTATATTCGTAAACGTTTTCAATTCGCTCAGGACGAGGTCCTACTAAAGACATATCACCCTTTAAAATATTAAGAAGCTGAGGGAGTTCGTCAACTCGACATGCCCTGATAATTTTTCCAACCCTTGTTATTCTGTCATCATCGTTGGTTGCTTTTTTTGCGCCGTCCTTATCGGCGTCAACTATCATAGAACGGAATTTCAAAATATTAAATATTTTTCCGTTCTTGGTAATTCGGTTTTGGCGAAAGAAGACAGGACCGCCGTCATCAAGCTTTATAGCTATGGCGCAAATAAACATAATCGGCGAAGCAAGTATAACACCGACGGCCGAAAGCACGATATCGCAAATACGTTTTATAATCTCCTGCTCTAAGGTTAATCCTCTGTTACGGCTCATAAGAACGGGTGTATCACCTATTTGTATCTCGTAGGCGTTATTCATTATAATATCTGTTATATCTGGAAGAAGATACGTTCTTTTCTGATTTGCATAGCAATAACACATTATCTCTTTTTGCATAATTTTATCTATATCGCAAATTACTACGGCATCATATTTATCTATAAGCTTCTTTATCTCACAAATATCGGTGCGCTCGGCGTTTATGGTACACTCAATACTAAAGCGCTCTGATATAATTCCCATTTTTTTAATCAAATTTAAATTTTTGGCTTCGCCACTAAATATCGCGACAACCTTTCGCGCCTCATAAAGCTTAAAATAAATCATATTGGCACAGCACGAGCCAATAAACACAACTACTATTTGATAAATTACACCTAATAACATAGGATGCACCGCAACCAGGTTTCGCGCGATAAGGCTAAGCTCCAAATACATTACTATATTGGTGAAGATGGTTGCAAGTGAAAAACTGTATATAATTTCGTGTATACGGTATATACCTATATTAAAGGCTCCAAAAAGGGACGAGAAGGTAATGAACAAAAAAAGATAAGAAAATATAACAACGTAGTTACCCTTGTTGCTGAAAAGAGATTCAATATAATTATTATTCCAGGTTTCAATGAAGCCTAATGTTGCCGATAATACTATCATAGTCTTTACGAACATCATTATCGTTTTGCGTATCTTTATAAGAAGTTTCATCAAAACCCT
>JAZLAD010000115.1:0-8938 GCA_045613005.1 Acutalibacteraceae bacterium
CTCGCTGAAGCAGGCGCAGAGAAGATTAAGGTTATTAAGGCAGTTCGTGAAATCACAGGTCTTGGTCTTGCTGAGGCAAAGGCTCTTGTTGACGGCGCTCCTAAGACCCTTAAGGAAGCAGCTTCTAAGGAAGACGCTGAAGCTATCAAGGCTAAGCTCGAAGAAGTTGGCGCTAAGGTTGAGCTTAAGTAATTTATTACTTAGATTAAACTTAAAAAGTAAAGGCATCGCTTTTGCGATGCCTTTTTTATTATCCAAAAATAAACGGGCGGGTAGACCCCGCCCCTACAAAAAATCTTAAGTTTTTTTCAGTTTGCTTTCGAATTTTACATATAGCTTATCAACTATGATACAGGATAGGATTGCGATAGCGGCGCCAAGTACTATACTAGCAAGTACGTCATAAACTTATCAAGAAAAGCACAGGAAAAATGTTCGTTTATAAAATCTAAAATCCCTAGTTCAAATTGGTTCATTATTTACACACCTGATAAATCAAAGTTTGGTATATATTCCTTTGTTGCACTTGTCATTTCCTGAATATAACAGTTAGAAAAACCGCTGTCTATAATATATCCTACGACCTTTTCGGACTCTCTTTTTGTAACCTTGCGGTTTATTTGCGGTACAGTTTTGGCTTCTCCCATCGGCACGTACTGTGACATCAGGCTAAAATAGGCGTTGTGTGTATTATTTTTAACAAAATCGAATATAGCTATAGCGTCGTTAGTAGACTGCGGCAATAAAAGATGCCGCACAATAACTCCCTTTTGCAAAATACCGTTGCTGTCAAAAATACAGCTTTCCTGTTGTTTGTAGGCTACTTTCAACGCCTTTTCTGCTATTTGCGGATAGTCGGGCGCACAGGACAAAAGTTTAGCCTTATCGGAATTTATATATTTAAAATCGAAAAGTAAAATATCTATATAACCCTTTAGCATTTCAAGTGTTTCTACGCTTTCATAGCCCGAACAGTTATAAACTATTGGAATTTGCGGTCTATAAATATCTAATGCCTCTTTGATTGCTAAGGCATAATGCGAGGGGGTTACAAGATTTATATTATGAGCGCCATTTTGCTCTAATTCCCTGAAAATCTCGGCTAAACGCTCATAGCTTACCGTTTTACCTAACAAGTTATGACTTAAATCATAGTTCTGGCAGTAGATACAATTAAGTGAGCAACCCGAAAAGAACACCGTGCCCGAGCCATTTTTACCGCTGATTGGGGGTTCTTCGCCAAAATGAAGGGCGGCTTTAGCTATAGTGGGTAAAAGCGGCATTTTACAAAAACCACCGATGTTCTCACTGTCGGTGCGAAAAGCGTTACAACGTCTTGGACAAAGACTGCATATCATCCGCCTTTTTCTCCTTTGAAGCTCTAGCTTCGCATACTTTCTTTTTAACTATAACGTTATCGTACGTTTTTCTGAAACATACCCTACCGCTAAACTCGTTGCCGCAGTTTTTGCAGTAAAAGTTTGCGCAAAACCAACGGTTTCGGTATTTAAAATTTGTTTTTCTTCGCGCTTTTTGTCCACATTCCTCACAGAAAAATTTAAGGTCAGATCTGTTTATATTTTTATCCGAAATATCTGATATGTAGTAAGGCTTAAAGAAAAGCTTTTTGTAAAATTCGGGGTTCTCAGTATCTTTAATCAGCGCCTCAAAGCGCTTTTTATTATAGCATTTTTCAAGCAGCTTAGCACACGCGATACAATCATCCTTAGCGGTGTGAAAATCGAGTCCCTCGGTTTCAATACCAAGCTTTTCGGCGGCGGTGGAAAGTGAAATTTGCGAGGTAATCTCGGTACCTTGCAGTCTCAATTCGTTTTGAACAAAGCTTTGAAGGTCGAGATATTTTTGAAGTTTAAACTTAACACCGTCTAATAAATTTTGCTCGTTTTCCAGCATACAGTAAAGGTCGGAGTTGCTCCAGGTCATAGTAACGGTATCGTCACCAATCCAATCGTTGTAGCAAAGCACGGCGTCCTTCAGAGGAATTCCCGCCCTCATCATATCGTTGGTAATGCCCGTAAGACGCGAAAATCTGCCGGTTAGTTTTTTGGATATAGAGGATTTAATTGTTTTTTCAAAGGTGTCTATTATATTAAACTGTGAGTCCAGCTTTACTGCGCCTATTTGAATTATCTGATTTATAAAGCCCTTGCTTTTTTTAAAATAGGCGCTGTCCCATTCCATATCAAGTATTATATAATTCATCAGCGGTTTTTCGCCTCGTGCTTCATACGAAGCTCTTTGTTTAAAATCCTCTTTCTGAGTCTTATATTGTGCGGTGTGATTTCTACAAGCTCGTCGTCCCTTATAAATTCAAGCGACTGCTCAAGACTTAAAACGCTGTGAGGAATAAGACGCAGTGCATCGTCAGAGCCTGAGGCTCTTGTATTTGTTAACTGCTTTTTCTTGCAAACGTTACAAACTATATCGTCACTTTTCGGGTTTTCGCCAACTATCATACCCTCGTAAACAGGGGTGGAGGGACCTATAAACAGTCGGCCTCTGCTTTGTGTGTTGAACAGTCCATAACCTGTAGCTTCGCCCGTTTCGTGTGCGATAATAGAGCCTGTGCTTCGCTGTTCAATTTCACCCTTGTATTCTTCGTAGCCGTTAAATACGTGGTTCATAATGCCGTTGCCGTTGGTATCGGTCATAAACTGTGAACGGTATCCGAGCAGACCTCGTGCAGGGATTAAAAATTCAAGGTGTGACGTTCCGCCCTGACGTGTTCCCATATTCTTGATTTCGGCGTGGCGGGAGCCGAGGCGCTCCATAACAACACCGACGTATTCCTCAGGCACCTCAATCATAAGAAGCTCAATAGGTTCGAGCAGTTTGCCCTCCTCGTCACGCTTGTAAATAACTGTGGGGGGAGAGACCTGAAATTCATAACCCTGACGGCGCATGGTTTCAATAAGAATAGATAAATGCAGTTCACCTCTGCCCGAAACCTTAAAGGTGTCGGCTGAGTCGGTCTCCTCAACCTTAAGACTAACGTTGGTCATAACCTCTTTGAAAAGACGGTCACGAAGATTTCTGGAGGTTACAAACTTGCCGTCCTTACCTGCAAATGGAGAGTTATTAACCATAAAGTTCATAGAAAGTGTAGGCTCGTCAATCTTTACAAAGGGAAGCGCCTCTATTTTTTCATTACTGCAAGCAGTCTCGCCGATTTCGAGCTCTGAAATACCTGCAACCTGAATAATATCGCCAACAGAAGCAGACTCAACCTCAACACGCTTAAGTCCCTTATACATAAACAGCTTAGCAATCTTAACGTTAGAGGTGGTTCCGTTTTTGTGGCATAGCGCTACGGTTTGCCCTGCCTTAACGCTACCCCTGATAACTCTGCCTACGCCGATTCTGCCCATATAATCATCGTATTCGATGTTTGTAAAGAGTATCTGAAGCGGAGCCTCGGTATCGCCCACAGGCGCCTCGATTTCCTTTACTATTTCCTCAAACAGAGGCTTCATATCCTCGCCCGCAATATCGGGAGAGTAGGTGGCATAGCCGTCACGACCTGATGCAAAAACAACAGGGAATTCTATCTGGTCTTCGTCGGCACCAAGCTCTATAAATAGATCAAGCACCTCGTCAACAACCTCAAGCGGTCTTGCCATCGGTCGGTCAATTTTATTTATAACAACAACCGCTTTTTTGCCGAGCGACAGTGCCTTTTTAAGCACGAAGCGGGTCTGCGGCATACAGCCCTCAAAGGCATCGACTAAAAGCAGAACGCCGTCTACCATCTGTAAAATACGCTCAACCTCACCGCCAAAATCTGCGTGTCCGGGGGTGTCGACAATGTTGATTTTTATGTCCTTGTACATTACGCTTGTGTTCTTTGAAAGTATTGTAATACCGCGCTCACGTTCAAGGTCGTTAGAGTCCATTACCCTGTCGTTTACAGCCTCGTTTTCCCTGAAAGTTCCGCTTTGCTTTAAAAGCTGGTCAACAAGTGTGGTCTTGCCGTGGTCAACGTGGGCAATTATCGCAATATTTCTTAAATTTTCTATTTTTGTCTCTGCCATTACTTTGATACTTCCTCTTAAATATTATATCTAACTAATAATTATACGGTAATATCGTGATATTGTCAATTAAAAAGCGCCCAAGAATTTCTTGAGCGCAAAAAAATTTAGTTATTCAAGCTTGTCCTCCAAGGACTCCTTGGTTTTTGGAGTAGAAAAGGTGAAAACCCACATTATTATAAAAGTGATAGGTCCTCCTGACGCTGCGGCAAGGAAGGTACCTAAAAACTGATTGAGCTCTAGAGTGTTTAGCGTTACAAATCCCATAAGGAAAGAGATTATGAAGTTCGGGATGTAGGCTATAAGGAATTTGGCGTATCTTTTGAAGGTGGGCTTTGTCTTGAAAATAAAGGTAGAGGTTATAAAAAACGCAATGGTAAGACCGC
This sequence comes from Acutalibacteraceae bacterium, assembly GCA_045613005.1. GTDB lineage: Bacteria > Bacillota > Clostridia > Oscillospirales > Acutalibacteraceae > UBA737. The sequence continues at coordinate 4,439 of JAZLAD010000115.1, forward strand.
AGGCATAACCTACAATCTGCGCAACGTTCCTTTGTATAAAATGCTCGACTATCCAGGAAAAAAGACTTGCGTTAAAACAGTTTATGCAACCCAAAAGACAAAACTCAATAAACTTCTTGCTAACAAATATGTTTTTTAAGTTAATAATAACTTTATGAGCGCCTTTGCCGATTTTTCTTAAAATATCAAAGAAAGCAGAATCCTTCAAGAGACCACCTACCTCTCAATATGCTTTAAATAGTATACCATAAATTGTTGCAAATTACAAGATTATTGTTGACAAGACCCAGTTTGTGATATAGAATTATAGGGCACTGAATATTCGCCCCCTTAGTTAAATGGATATAATAAACCCCTCCTAAGGGTTAGTTATGCGTTCGATTCGCGTAGGGGGTGCCAGAAAAAAGCACTTGCTTTCGCAAGTGCTTTTTTCAATGATGTTTGCCTGCGGCAAGAGATGTCGTTTCACTAATGATAGTGCTAACGCTAATGATGTCGGCTTCGCCTAATGCTTTTTGGCAAACATCGCATCATTGCGAATGAAATGAGCAACATCATTATGCGAAGCATAACATCATTTATCACTTTCTTTCCACACAATTTTTGAAGTAATAAGTAAGAGGTGCGGTGTGGCTTACGCTACTTTACCGGCATAACGTCATATCGCCACAGGCGATGCTTCATTTTCGCCTAAAAGAATGATTATTTCAACCTAAACCAATTCTTTTCAAATTCTATAAGTCCCTCGTCACGCATTTTGCATAACTCGTTTGACATAGCGCTGCGGTCTACCGATAAAAAATCTGCTAATTGTTGGCGGTTAAAGGGAATGGTAAAACTGCCGCTTCTTTGCTTTTTTGCTTCCTCGGATAAATATGAAATTAATTTTTCTCGTGTGGAACGTTTTGACATATGTCCTAACTTTTGCACGAGTTTTCTATTTTTTTCAGATATAGCAAAAAACATATTCTGCGTAACTAGTGCGTGAAAACGGCAGGCGGTGGGGCAGGTTGTGATAATGCGCTTGACGTCAAAAAATATAACCGTGCTATACTCTATCGCTATAACGTCGTTAAGCAGAACGCCGCTATCGGGGGCTACGTATGATTCGCCGAACATCTCGCCAACCGCTACTTGACCTAAAATACTGCGGTTTCCCCAATAATCGTCCTTTTGAATGTGAAGCTTACCCTCGGCCAGTACTAAAATATCGCCTAGATGTTCGCCCTGTCTTAGTACGTATTCGCCCCTCTTATAACTTTTTTGTCTGGCTCCAAGACAGGATAGCATAGATGTTATTTCATCTTCTCCCACACCCGAAAACATCTGAGTTCTCTTTAAAATTTCAATATATTTTTTCATAAACTTCTCTTTTCTGTTGTAAAAACAACCGATTTGTTTTAATTATTGTACTATAATTAGTCTACAAAATCAAGTAAGGAGAATTTTTAATGCTTAGAAAAATAATTAAAATAGCTGAGGAAAAATGTAACGGTTGCGGTGCGTGTGCTACAGCCTGCCACGAGGGTGCAATCGAAATGGTAAACGGAAAGGCAAGGCTTACCCGTGAAGATTATTGTGATGGTTTAGGCGACTGTCTTCCTGCATGTCCTACAGGTGCAATTACCTTTGAAGAAAGGGAAGCGCCGGCCTATGACGAGGCGGCAGTTTTAGCGGCAAAGCAGAAAAGAACACTTCCTTGCGGTTGTCCCGGAACAAATTCTAAGGTTATAAAAAGGGGAGCTTGTGATTTAAGTAAAGTTTCTGCGCCTGTTAACAGCAGGCTTTCGCAATGGCCTGTGCAGATAAAGTTAGTGCCTGTTAATGCACCGTATTTTGACGGCGCAAAGCTACTTGTGGCGGCAGATTGTACGGCGTTTGCCTACGGAAACTTCCATAACGAATTTATCCGCAATCATATTACTCTTATCGGCTGCCCGAAGCTAGACCAAGTTGATTACACCGAAAAACTGACTGCAATTATCTCTAACAACGATATTAAAAGCGTTACTGTTGTGCGTATGGAAGTGCCTTGCTGTGGCGGTATAGAGCAAGCGGTTAAAAACGCTCTGCAAAATAGCGGCAAATTTATTCCTTGGCGTGTGGTGACAATTTCTACCGACGGCAGAATTCTTGACTAAAAATATTCATTGAGAGTTTATGTTGAATTCTCTTTAATTTTGTGTTAAACTTAAAACGATAAGTTTATATTGGCTACACAAAGGAGAGTTTTTATGAAAATAACCTTAAAAAGAGAATTTTTCAAGGATTCACCCTATGAGCTTTTGTCACATAAGGGTATGACTGTTACTGCCTTTAAGTATTCAACAGGCATTGAAGCGCTAAAGGTACAAAATGACAAGGGATTTTTTGTTATTTTACCCTTCAAAGGTCAGCAGATCTGGGAGGCAGAATTTGCAGGCAGAAACCTTAAAATGAAAACTATGATGGCAGAGCCACAAGATACTTTAGAATTCCTTAAAACCTACGGCGGATTTTTATATCACTGCGGTATTTCTGCTTTCGGTGTTCCTCAGGCGGACGATAACCACCCACACCACGGCGAGACACCTAACATCGATTTTCAGGAGGCATACATCGTATGCGATGAGGACCAGAACGGTCCGTTTGTAACGGTTGGCGGTGTGCTTGATTATAACGTTACCTTTGTTCGCCGTTATCTTTTTAATCCTGAGTGCAAGCTTTATAAAGACAGTTCTGTTATGGATATTTCGGTCAGCATTAAGAATATGCGTGCTACACCAATGGAATATATGTATTTATCCCACATCAATTTCCGCCCCATAGACGGCGCCCAGCTACTTTACAGCGCAAAGAAAGACCCTGAGCATATTAAACTTTGCAGATTTACCCCTGATTTACCTGAGGGCAAGCGTGAAAAGATGGCGGCATATATGGACGAACTTGAAAAGAATCCTGCCGTTCAGGATAAGGTTGGCGCCGAGGGCCAGATTTACGAGCCTGAGATTTGCTTCCTTGTAAACTATGAGACCGACGATAGCGGCTATGCATACACAATGCAGTACAAAAAGGGCGAGGGCGCTCATTTTGTGACACATCCCGCAAAGGTGCTTCCTGTAGGCGTCAGATGGATTTCACGCACAGGCAACGAGGATGCTATGGGTATGGTTCTTCCCGCAACCGACGAGCATTTCGGCTATATGAACGCTAAGCGTAAGGGTACTATCAAGACCATTGAGGCAAACGGAGAATTAAAATTCAGCTTCAAGGCAGGATATATAGACGAAGAAACTGCACTAAAGTATGCAGAAAAGATAGAAGAAATACTTAAATAAGATTAAAAAACGTTCCCCCACAAAGAGAACTCACTTTGTGGGGGAATTTTTTTAGTCTTTTAAATCAAGGGTTAGTGTCTCGCCCGGTTTAATTTGATATGTAGTGCCATCAATTTCAAACCAGATTTCATAAAGTGTAGGATTATAAACGATTTTACTGTCAGCACTATAAATAAGGGAGTTATAGGCCTTTACATAATTATAAATTTCTATGTTTGTGGCATACCATATATCATCGTGGTTAGCAATTTTGGAGAATATTTTATCCACCATATCCCAACCGAGAAAATCAAATTCGGTGCTATGTCCCCAAAGATAGCAAAGTCTTGGGTGGCGGATAGCGTTCCATAACTTAGACTCATCAAGCTCTATGAATTTATCAAGATACTGCATAAGCTCAGGGTTTGTCTGATGAACAGAGGGCATCCAGCAAAACCAATCCTCAGGAAGCTCAAAGCGGTCATTATCCTCGCCTGCGCTACGCACGTAGGCAATGCCTAAATCTTCAAGATAATCTTTAACATCTTTATAAATGTCGGGATTTTTAAAGCGGTTTAAGGCCTTATCGGCATAAGCCATACCTTTAATAATCATACCGAGTTCTTTCTCAATAGCAAGGCGACCTTCAAGGATTTCTCTTATACCTTCAATATGGCTTATTCTGTCCAATGCCTTGTGTGTGTAGCCGTGATTTGCTATTTCGTGGCCGTAAGGGAATATGTATTTTTCTGCATAAGCTTTATCTATACCGCTGTTGGGAGTTATGAAGTTTTTACCTATAATATTAAAGGTGGCTTTAAGACTGTATTTGTTTGCAACCTCGATAACTTTCTTATCGGCATTGGAGCCGTCGTCGAAACTCATTGTAAATGCCTTTAGTTTTCCTCCTGGAAAGCGCAAAAAATTATAATGCATATTAAAAATCCTTTCAAAATTTGCGAATGGGATTAAAACATATTTATTTTAATACAGAATTTTTAAATTTTCAAGAGTGAGAAAAAATATTAAATCATGGCAAAGCTGTGATTGTAATCTAGCTGAAGAAATACACCTTGCGGTGATTACATACACGCTAAAGCGTGATTACATTCCGCTATCGCGGATTACATACCAAGCCTTCGGCTTGGATAAAAATAAGACAGTCCGAAGACTGTCTTATTTTTGGCGGAGTAGGAGAGATTTG
>JAZLAD010000116.1:0-4174 GCA_045613005.1 Acutalibacteraceae bacterium
CTGCCCATTATGAAGTAAGCGGTAACTGCCTTTTTACCGTCAGCGCTTTTGCCAATCATAATACCTCTGCCGTGATATGCAAGGGAATTTAGTTCACTTACGATAGACATAATTTCCATATTTTTTCTCCTTAAATTTATATATTTAATTAAAGTTCACTGCAAACTTTTTCGAGCGATAACGGTAATATCTTCCATTCGGCTTCTTCCATTACCCTCTTTTGTAAAATCTCGGGTGTATCCCCTTCCTTAATCTCAACAGCCTTTTGCATAATGATTTCGCCGCCGTCGGGGATTTCATTTACAAAATGCACAGTAGCGCCTGTGACCTTTACGCCGTAACTTAAAGCCGCCTCGTGCACTCTAAGACCATAAAAGCCCTCACCACAGAAGGAAGGTATCAAGGACGGATGAACGTTTATAATTCTTTTTGCGTACTTATCGGTAAAATTCTTACTTAAAATGCACATAAAACCAGCAAGAACTATAAAATCGATTTTGTTTTGATCGATCGCAGAAATAAGCTCAGTTTCAAAATTCGCACCGAGTTCTTTTTTGTTGCAAACCACAGTTTTAATGCCTGCATTTTGCGCTCTTGTTAATGCATAGGCATCGGGATTATTTGATATTACTAGAGAAATTTCACCCGATTTGATAATGCCTGAGTTTTGTGCATCAATCAGAGCTTGTAAATTAGTGCCACCGCCCGATACTAAAACTGCTATTTTCTTTTTATTCATAACAGCACACCTTAGATGATAGTAATTTTGTTATCGGATTTAACAATCTTACCGATAACGTAAGCATCTTCGCCGTTAGCCTTCAAAATTTCGATTGCCTTATCAGCATCATCTTTAGCTACAACAATGCTCATACCAACGCCCATATTAAAGGTGTTATACATATCTCTTTCAGGGATGTTGCCTGTCTTTTGTAAAAGATTGAAAATCGGAAGAACACGAACGTTATCTTTTACAATTTCAGCACCATAGCCGTCAGGAATGCTTCTTGGAATATTCTCATAGAAGCCGCCGCCTGTGATATGAGAAATAGCACGAACCTTAACGTTATCTAAAAGCGCTAAAACAGGTTTAACGTAAATTTTAGTAGGTGTTAGTAGAGTTTCGCCGAGTGAGTTACCACCTAGCTCTGCCACAGGAGATGTTAAATCACAGTTTTCAACGTCGAAAACCTTACGAACTAATGAAAATCCGTTTGAATGAACACCTGTAGATGGAAGTGCTATAACGATATCGCCTTCCTCCATAGTGTTGTTATCAAGGATTTTTTTCTTATCAACGATACCAACAGCAAAACCTGCAAGATCGTAATCATCCTCAGGCATAAGACCTGGATGCTCTGCGGTTTCACCGCCTATAAGTGCTGCACCCGACTGAACGCAACCCTCAGCCACACCCTTAACTATATCTGCAATTTTTTCGGGAATATTTTTTCCACAAGCAATATAATCAAGGAAAAATAAAGGTTTTGCACCTACACAAATAATATCGTTAACACACATAGCAACTGCATCGATACCAATTGTATCGTGTTTATCCAGAAGCATCGCTATTTTAACCTTGGTTCCGCAACCATCGGTTCCGCTAACGAGCACCGGCTCTTCCATACCCATAGGTAGACCGAAGCAACCACCAAATCCGCCTACGTCGTCAAGACAGCCTTCATTTCTTGTTTTTGAAATATGAGCCTTCATAAGTTCAACCGCTTTGTAACCCGCGGTAATATCAACGCCTGCTGCTGCATAGCTTGCTGACTGTGAATCTTTCATTTTACTATTCCTTTCCGTTCCAACAATAAGTACATACCTTATCTGGATCAATTCCTATTGCTTTCATCATACCTTCTAACGATTGGTACTCGAGTGAATCAAAATGCATTTGCTCACATATTTTCTTTCTAAAAAGAATACCTCGCTCGGTAGTACCGTCGGAGTATTCATCAATATATTTAAAACCTTCTTCTCCCTCTAGCTCCATTATAATTCTTCTTGCAATTAGATCCATATCGGAGGTGTTACGGGAAAAATTAAGATATTTACAGCTATACATAATAGGTGGACAAGCAGAACGCATATGTACTGATTTAGCACCGTTATTATAAAGAAACTCAACCGTTTCCTTAAGCTGTGTACCTCTTACTATGCTATCGTCAACAAAAAGCAAATTCTTTCCGTCGATAAGCTCGGTAACAGGTATCTGCTTCATCTTAGCTACCTTCTTGCGCTCCTCCTGATTTGTAGGAATAAAGCTTCTAGCCCAAGCAGGTGTATACTTTATAAAAGGACGAGCAAACTGTATACCTGAAGTATTAGCATAGCCTATAGCGTGTGGTATACCCGAATCAGGCACACCGCTAACGTAGTCAACCTGAGGTAAAGTGCCGTTTGCCTTTTCCTGCTCAGCCATAATCTGACCGTTGCGCATACGCATAAGTTCAACGTTCATACCCTCATAGCAAGCGTTAGGATAACCGTAATAGGTCCAAAGGAATGCACAAATTTTCATATTGTCATTTCCCTTGTCTAAAACGGTAACGCTATCAGCCGAAATCTCAACAACTTCGCCCGCCTTTAGTTCCTTACAAGCAGTATAGCCTAACTTTTCGAACGCAAAGGATTCAAATGATACGCTATGACCTTGCTCGTTTTTACCAATTCTAACAGGGATTCTACCGCTTTTATCACGAGCCGCAATAATGTTTCCGTTTTCCTTTAAAATAAGAAGCGACGCAGATCCGCTTATTATTTCGCCAGCGAACTTAATACCCTCTTCTATAGTTTCTTTTTCCTCTATAAGTGCCGCCATAATTTCGGTTGAATTAACGCGGTTGCCGCTCATTGCTTGGAAAACACCGAAGTTTTTGTTTAGATAGTCCTCAACAATCTCACCGCTGTTGTTTATAACACCAACCATAGAAATTGCATACGTGCCGAATTTAGATTTAATAAGCAACGGCTGAGGGTCGGCATCACTTATACAACCAATACAAGCGTTGCCGTGAAGTCTTGACGCTATATTATCAAATTTTGTTCTAAACGGCGAATTCTCAATGTTGTGAATTTCACGCTGAAAACCCTCTTCACTGTTTACAGCCGCCATACCTGCACGAGCCTTACCCAAGTGAGAATGATAGTCAACACCGAAAAACACATCTTGAACCGAGTCTGTTTTTGCCGTTATACCAAAGAATCCACCCAAAGTTTTATACCTCCATCAGTTTTTTGCAAGTTTAAAAATTTTAAGCAAAAAACAAATCGGAAAGTGTCATTGGGTCGATATATTCACCGTTTTTGTATACACGCATATTGCCCGAAGCAATTTCGTCTATAAGCATTACGTCACCGTTAGCATCATAACCAAACTCAAACTTAATATCATAAAGGTCAAGTCCCTTTTCCTTTAAATCGTCGGCTACAATCTTGGTAATCTTCTGGGTCATATCCTTAATATCGTCATACTGTTTTGCGGTCATAACGCCTAGGTCTACCAGACCGTCCTTAGTTACAAGCGGATCTCCCTTTTCGTCATTCTTGAAGGTCATTTCAACATAAGCCGGAAGATCAGCGCCCTCTTCGATATAATCGCTGTAACGACGGAAGAAAGAACCTACTGCCTTATATCTGCAAATAACCTCAAGGCCTTTACCAAAAACCTTAGCAGAAAGAACTTCCATTGTTGTATCTTCTAGGTTTGCATTAACATAGTGAGTCTTGATACCGGCGGCATTAACCTTCTCGAAGAAGTAAATAGACATTTTTAAATTTACGTCGCCAACGCCTTCAATTGTAAGACCTACAGAATTTTCACCTGGATCAAAAACGCCATCTTTACCTGTGCAATCATCCTTGAATTTTAAAAGGCAGTTGCCGTTTTCAAGTGAATAAACGTCCTTTGTTTTACCTGTGTAAACTAATTTCTTTTCCATTGTTCTTTCTCCTTGTATGTTAATTTTATTTTTTTACTTTAGTTGTTCTAATATCTTTGCGTCTTTTTCCAAAACTTTTTTAGCATCGTCAAGTCTTTTTTGAACTAATTTCTCTGCTAACTCATCGTCAGAAACGGCTAAAATTTGAATTGCAAGAAGTGCCGCATTGCCTGCGCCGTTTACAGCAACTGTAGCAACGGGTATACCTGTTGGCATCTGCACGGTTGATA
>JAZLAD010000117.1:0-6932 GCA_045613005.1 Acutalibacteraceae bacterium
AAAAACGCCTTGTCGGTGCTTAGAGAAAAATACGATTTTATATTTATCGACTGTCCGCCCTCGTTGGGACTTATTACAATCAACGCGCTAAACGCTTCGGATACCGTTTTAGTGCCGCTTCAGTGTGAATATTTTGCACTCGAGGGCTTATCTCAGCTTATGTCGTCTATCAGAAGCGTTAAAAGGCTTTATAATCCAACACTCGAAATCGAGGGAATCGTGCTTACAATGTTTGACGGCAGACTAAACCTCACACAACAGGTGGTAGCCGAGATAAAGAAATATTTTAGCGATAAGTTATACCGCACAACCATTCCAAGAACGGTAAGACTGTCCGAGGCGCCAAGCTTTGGCTGTCCTATTCAGTATTATGATAAGCGTTCAAAGGGTGCTGACGCCTATAACGCACTTTCAAAAGAATTTTTAAAGAGAAACAGGAGGGTGTAAACGATGGCAATGAAAAAAGGAGGACTCGGCAGAGGTCTTGATTCACTTTTTAATGAAAACGCAAGTGACAGCGGAAGCGTTGTTAACGTCCGCCTTAGCGATATTGAGCCAAACCGCAATCAGCCGAGAAAGGTTTTTGATGAGGATGCTTTACAGGAACTAGCCGACAGTATAGCAAAACACGGTCTTATTCAGCCTATTGTTGTGCGCCCTGAGGCAAACGGCACCTACCGTATTATTGCGGGTGAACGCCGTTGGCGTGCTTGCCGTATGGCAGGGCTTACCGAAGTGCCGGTTGCTATAAAGGAAATTGACGATAGAGCTCTTATGGAAATGGCGCTTATTGAAAATCTTCAAAGAGAGGATTTAAACGCTATTGAAGAGGCAAAGGGCTATAAAACCCTTATGGATACATACGGACTTACTCAAGCCGAGGTGTCGGAAAGCGTTGGAAAATCACGTAGTGCCGTTGCAAATACTCTTCGTCTTTTAAACTTAAACGAACAAGAAACCGAAGCACTCGAAAACGATAAAATCACCGCAGGACACGCAAGGGTGTTAATTTCTATTGAGGATAGCGATTTAAGACTACACCTTTTTAATTTAGCACTATCGGGCGCATCGGTGCGTATGCTTGAAGGAATTGCAAACAAAAAACCGAAGGCACCTAAAAAGGCAGAGAAAAAGGACACCTTCTTTAGCGAAGCCGAAATATCACTTAAAGCAGAGCTGGGTCGCAGAGTTAAAATCACCCAGAAGGGTAAAAACAGCGGAACGCTGACACTCGAATTTTTCTCGCGTGAAGAACTTTCCGACTTTGCAAAGCGTTTAACCGCTGAGAAATAATACATATCTATCTTGATTTTTGAAAAAATGTGTGATATAATTTAAGAAAAATTAACCCTAGGAGGATAAGAATATGAAGCGTATTCAGACTTTAGAGACAAAAAACCTTTGCGAGAGCGCTAAAAACGGTGGCTGTGGCGAGTGCCAGACCTCATGTCAGTCTGCTTGTAAGACTAGCTGCGGCATTGCAAATCAGGAATGCGAAAAGGCAGATAAGTAATAGTAATTAAGTCTAAAAAGAGTGCCGCCTATTTGGCGGCATTTTTTGTAAGAGGAGAACTTTGTATGATTCATTGCTATAAGCAGGGCGGTTTAAATATCGTGCTTGACGTGTATTCGGGCTCGGTTCATCTTGTGGACGAGGTAGCCTACGATATTATAAATATGTATGAAAACACAAAAAAGGACGATATCACTGCTCAGATACTTGAAAAATATAAAGATACAGAAAACGTAACCGAGGCTGAAATTTCAGAATGCCTCGATGATATAGAGAGCTTAAAAAGAGCAGGAAAACTCTTTTCTGACGACACTTTTCAAAATATGGCGAGCGACCTTAAAAGAAAGAGTGCCGGCATAGTAAAGGCGCTTTGTCTACACGTTGCCCACACCTGTAATTTAAACTGTTCTTATTGTTTTGCAAGTCAGGGCAAGTATCACGGTGACAGGGCGATTATGAGCCTAGAGGTTGGCAAGCGTGCGCTTGATTTCCTTATAGAAAACTCCAAAGGTCGCACGAATCTTGAAGTAGACTTCTTTGGTGGCGAGCCACTTATGAACTTTGATATGATAAAAGAGCTCGTAGCTTATGCCCGTATAAGAGAAAAGGAAGCAGGCAAAAACTTCCGCTTTACCCTTACAACCAACGGTGTTTTGGTTGACGATGATGTAATCGACTTTGCAAACGAGGAAATGAGCAACGTAGTATTAAGTCTTGACGGACGAAAAGAGGTGCACGACCGTTTCAGAGTGGATTATAACGGTAACGGCAGTTGGGAAAAGATAGTGCCTAAATTTCAGCGCTTTGTTGAAAAACGTGGCAACAAAAGCTATTATATGCGCGGCACATTCACCCACGCAAATCCTGATTTCTTAAACGATATAAAGGAAATGCTGAACTTAGGTTTTACCGAACTTAGTATGGAGCCTGTAGTTTGTGCAGAGGATGACCCCTCGGCGCTGACAAAAGAGGATTTACCCGTTGTTCTTAAACAGTATGAAGAGTTAGCCGAGCTAATGCTTAAAAGACATCGTGAGGGTAAACCTTTTACCTTCTATCACTATATGCTTGACCTCAAAAGCGGCCCTTGTATTTATAAGCGTATTTCGGGTTGTGGCTCGGGAACAGAATATATGGCGGTAACCCCTTGGGGCGACCTTTATCCCTGCCATCAGTTTGTAGGCGACGAGAAATTTAAACTCGGCGATATATGGTCAGGCGTTACCAACCAAGCTATACAGGATGAGTTTGCCGCTTGTAACGTGTATACAAGAGACGAGTGCAGAGACTGTTGGGCAAAGCTTTATTGTTCAGGCGGCTGTGCCGCAAACGCATACCACGCGACAGGCTCGGTGAACGGTGTTTACAGCTACGGCTGTGAGCTATTTAGAAAGCGTATGGAATGTGCTATAATGCTTGAGGCGGCAAAAACGTTGGGTGAAAATAAATGACCACACCGATAGCCGATTTTGTTAAAAAATATGCTAAGAGTAACGTTTTAAGACTACATATGCCGGGACACAAGGGCAAAGGCTTTTTAGGTTGTGAAAACCTTGATATTACCGAGGTTTCGGGTGCCGACGTTTTGTATAATAGCAGCGGTATTATAGCTGAAAGCGAACAAAACGCCGCCACACTTTTCGGCACTAAAAGCACTATATATTCTGCCGAAGGCTCATCGCTTTGTATCAGAGCGATGCTAAAGCTAGTAGAGATGTACGCTAAAAAAGAAGCCAAACGCCCCCTTATCGCCGCAGGAAGAAATGCGCATAAGGTGTTTCTAACCACCGCCGCACTTCTCGATTTAGAGGTAGACTGGCTTTACGGTCAAAACAGCGGTAGTATACTGTCTACAAAAATCACCGCTGAGTATCTAAGAGATTATCTAGACAAAGCTTTGCAAAAACCCGTTGCGGTATATATCACAAGTCCCGATTACCTCGGAAACGTTACAGATATTGCGGCGATTTCAAAGGTCTGCAAGGAATATGGCATTTTGTTGCTTGTTGATAATGCACACGGCGCATATCTTAAATTTTTACCGCAGGATATTCACCCTATTACGCTTGGCGCTGATATCTGCTGTGATTCTGCTCATAAAACCTTGCCTGCATTAACAGGTGCGGCGTACCTTCAAATAAGCAAATCTGCGCCTGAGTTTTTTTCAAGCTATGCCGAAACGGCTATGTCGCTATTTGCGTCTACCAGCCCGTCTTATTTAATCTTGCAGTCGCTTGATTTGTTAAACGTTTATTTGGCTGAGGGATATAGAGAAAAATTAGCAGACTTTGTTGCGAAAATAAACGAACTAAAAGAAAACCTTTGTAAGCTAGGCTTTACTTTAGTGGGTGACGAGGCTTTGAAACTAACCATCGCCTCTAAATCCTACGGATATGAAGGCGTAGAATTAGCAAAAGAACTTAGAAATAAAAATATCGAATGTGAGTTTGCAGACCCCGATTTTGTGGTTTTAATGCTCACACCAGAAATAGACCTTAACGATATAGATTATTTGCAAAACGTATTAGCGTCTATAAAAAGAAAACCGGCAATTAGTTCTTGCCCGCCCGTTTTAAGCCCTGCGAAAAAACTAAAATCGCTTAAAGAGGCGCTGTTTTCACCGTCGCAAAATCTTGCGGTGGATAAATGCGAGGGCAAAACTTTAGCGTCTCCCTCGGTTAATTGCCCACCCGCAGTGCCGATAGTAATAAGCGGCGAGGAAATAGACAGGGAAAAAATCAATTGCTTTAAATATTACGGAATAAATTCCTGTTTCGTGATAGATTGATTCTATTATCTTACGGGACGATGTGGGCATCGTCCCCTACAACACCATTATTTTGTAGGGGAGGGGTTTCCCCTCCCGTATAATAAAATTTCGTAGGGAACGGATTTATCCGTTCCGTTAAACAATTCACCAACCCTAATTTTAAGGAGAGATGCAAATGGCAGAAAAAACGAAAAAGGGCGGCTTTAGCGGTTCAATAGGCTTTATCCTTGCCGCCGCAGGAAGCGCAGTAGGACTCGGCAATATATGGAGATTTCCATACCTTGCCGCAAAGGACGGAGGAGGCCTCTTCCTATTAGTATATTTACTATTGGTGCTCACCTTCGGTTTTTCTCTGCTGCTAACCGATATAACCATCGGCAGAAAAACAGGGCAGAGCTCAATTAGAGCCTTTTCGTCAATTGGCAAACGCTGGGGCTTTGTAGGAACGCTTGCATTTATCGTGCCCTCGGTTATTATGCCTTACTACACGGCTATAGGCGGTTGGATTTTGAAATACACCGTTTCTATGTTCGGCAACCTTAAAGCTGCTGCGGGCGACGGATTTTTCACAGGCTTTATAACGTCCACCTGGCAGCCTATATTCTGGGCTATACTTTATTTGCTGATTGCCGCTGTAATTGTATACTTCGGCGTTGAAAAGGGTATAGAGCGCTTTTCTAAAATCATTATGCCGGGTCTGCTTGTGTTGGTTATAGCAATCAGCGTTTATTCGCTGACCATAAAGCATACCGACCAAAACGGCGTTACAAGAACAGGCCTAGAGGGTTTAATGGTTTACATAATTCCTAACTTTGAAGGACTCACCTTCGGTAAGTTTATGCAGGTACTGCTCGATGCTATGAGTCAGCTGTTTTTCTCACTCTCGGTTGCTATGGGTATTATGATAACCTACGGCTCATACGTTAAGAAGGACGTAAACCTCTCTAAATCGGTAACACGAATCGAGGCGTTCGACACAGGCGTTGCCTTCCTTATCGGTATGATGATTATCCCCGCCGTTTACGCCTTCTCAGGTACCGACGGTATGGCTTCAGGCCCTAGCCTTATGTTTGTTTCGCTTCCTAAAATCTTCGCTGAGATGGGCGTTATAGGTAATATTGTAGGAATACTGTTCTTTATTCTCGTAACCTTTGCGGCGCTAACGTCCAGCGTATCAATTCTTGAAGCTATCGTTGCAAACGTTATGGAGTTAACAGGCAAGAGCCGTAAAAAGATAACCGTTATTTCAACCGTTATTATAGCGTTGGTTGCGGTGGCTGTCTGCCTTGGTTACAACAAGTTCTACTTTGAGGTTAAGCTACCCGGCGGCGGCACAGGTCAGCTGCTTGACGTTATGGACTATATAAGCAACAGTCTGCTAATGCCTATCGTTTGTCTCTTTACCTGTATCATTATCGGTTGGGTGGTTAAGCCAAAGTGGATAACCGAAGAGGTAGAAGAAGGCGGTCACAAATTCAGCCGTAAGAAGCTTTACAGCGTGATGATAAAATATATAGCCCCTCTGCTTATGGTTTTACTTCTTATGCAGTCACTCGGCTTATTCAAGCTCCTTGGAATTTAAAATATTAACTTTAAGCTGTCTGCCAAAAGCCGCAGACAGCTTTTATACCCCTAAAGAAAGGGGAGGTAATTATGAAAAACAAACAAATTAAAAATATGTGTCTTGCCGCCACCTTTACGGCTGTTGTTTACGTGCTGACGGCATATCTGCAAATACCAAGCAGCACAGGCTACGTGCATATAGGCGACGCCTTTATTATGCTTAGTGCCGCAATTTTGCCAACACCTTATGCCGTGTTTGTGGGCGCCGCAGGCGCCACTCTTGCCGACTGTCTTACAGGCTACGCTATCTTTGCACCCGCCTCGCTGATAATTAAAGGTGTAACCGTTTTGTTCTTTACTTATAAAAAGGAAAATATAATAAACCTTAAAAACCTTCTGGCACTAATCCCCTCTGCAGTATTGTGCATCGGCGGATATTACCTTTACGAAGCATTTATATCGGGTAATTTCATAGCACCGCTATCGGGAATTATAGGCAGTATTATGCAGGTGTCGCTCAGCAGTTTGCTGTTTATTGTACTAGGTTTGGCGCTGGATAAACTCAAAATTAAAAAAATGCTTTAAATTTGTGTTGCAAATCCTAAAATTAATAGTGGTCAGGCTATAGCTTGACCACTATATATTGTGCCTTTTATCGCCTTTTTCAAGCGATAAAAAATAAAGCGAAAAAAGTTTAAAAAAGTTTAAAAAAAGTGTTGACAAAAGGGAATGGTTGTGGTATTATAATCAGGCGCTCTAAACGAGGGGCGCAAAAAGAGAGCAAAAAACGGGAAGTTTTGAAGCTCTTGGCGGACCTTGAAAATTAAACAACGACAAAGATAAGGACCCGACGATTCTTAAAGAAATTTAGAAATCAAGGACAAAAAAATGCGTCAGCATTTAAAGTAAATGAGCTATAAGCTTATCTAGAAGATTTTAACACGGAAGTGTTGAGATATAATTTTTTAGAGAGTTTGATCCTGGCTCAGGACGAACGCTGGCGGCGTGCCTAACACATGCAAGTCGAACGGAGTTTTGCTAGAATTGATGGTAGCTTGCTACTGGATTTTCAGGTGAAACTTAGTG
>JAZLAD010000118.1:0-9540 GCA_045613005.1 Acutalibacteraceae bacterium
CTAAATCTTCCCTTTCCATTACTGCACCCGTTGGGTTGCAAGGGTACGGAAGAATAAGCACCTTGGTTTTTGGTGTTATAGCGTTTTTCAAAGCCTTGGGTGTTAATTTGAAATTATCCTCCGCCTTGGTTTCGATTATAACCGGCTTACCGCCAGCTAAAACCGTTATCGGCTCGTAGCAAACGTAGCTTGGCTGTGGGATTATAACCTCGTCGCCCTGTTCTACTAATGCACGGATAGCAGCATCAATAGCCTCGCTGCCTCCAACTGTTACCAAAATCTCTTTTTTATGGTCATATTTTATGTTGTATTTCCTATCGAGATATCTTGAAATTTCTTCTCTTAAAGCTTCCATACCGCTATTAGCGCTATACCTCGTTCTGCCACGCTCCAACGCCTCAATACCTGCTTTTCTTATCTGCCAAGGGGTTTGAAAATCAGGCTCGCCGACACCAAGCGATATAACGTCCTCCATTGTAGCGGCAATATCAAAAAACTTCCTTATACCCGACGGTTTGATGTTTACAACATCTTTATTTAAAACCGATGAGTAATCTATCATATTAAAATCTGCCCCCTGTCGTCCTTTTCAGAGTCGAGGAAGGAAACGTCCAATTCCTTGTATCTTCTCATAACAAAATGTGTTGCCGTGCTTGTTACGGAATCTATGGTTGCAAGCTCTCTTGCTACGAAACGCGCGATATCCTGTAACGTTCTGCCCTTTACTACAACGTTAAGGTCGTAAACGCCCGACATAAGATATACAGACTCTACTTCCCTGTATGCCGCGATTCTTTGCGCTACCTCTTCAAAGCCTAAATCCGCCTTTGGAACAACGTTAAGCTCAATAATTGCAGAAACGTAAGGGTCCTCTAAATTATCCCAATCGATAACAGCCTTATAGCCGCCGATTATACCCTTTTTCTCGTATTCCTTGATTTCGGCTTCAACCTCTGCCTCGGTTTTGCCGAGCATTACGGCTAGTTGCTCGTTTGTGTATCTTGCGTTTTCAGATAGTAATTTTAAAAGCTCTGATTTCATTTGAATTCCTCCAAGCATTTATTTATTGATTAATACCTTTTCGATTTTTCCTATATACATTTTATGGTAATCATTGTTTTCGTAATTTTTAAGCGGCTCGGTATCTATGAAGTTTTCCTTTTTTATAAAATCGGAATACTGCTTTTTGCAAACAAGAACTAATCTTGCCTCGTCAAAATACACCGAATTATTATCAAAGATTGGTGTTAACTTACATTCCTTTGTTTTATCGATATCTCTGCCGCTTAACTTTCCGCAAATCGAGTGGATTTTTTTATTGTCACCGTAAAAGCTTAGTGTAAAATAATCGCTTTTTTCGGCAAACTCTATTGTGTATCGCTGAGGGCGCACAAACACGCATACCGCATCGTTGCCCCAAAGCTCACCCGCAAAGCCCCAAGAAACCGTCATCATATTGTAGGCTTCCTTGTCGCCCGCTGTAAGCAGTGCCCATTCCTTAGAAATTAAATTTATAAGGTTATCCTTAATTTCTGATGCCTTTATTTCTTTAAACATAAAATCACCCGTTATAGACTATGATTTCTTTTTATCTTCTATACTCTTTTTGCGGTCATCAATACTCTTTTTCATAGCGTTATAAACCCTCTCGCCTATTGCGTCGGTGTGACCGTCGGCAAACTCCTCAGGGTATATTACGTCTACTATATCTAAATACACGTCGGTATGCTTTATAAAAAGTCTTTTGTGAAGATAACACATACCCGTAAGGGTGCAAACAACTATCGGCGCCTCTGCCTTTACGGCAATTTTAAAGGCACCGTTTCTAAGCGGTTGCAAATTACCGTCAACGTTAGCATAGCCCTCGGGGAAAATGCCTATAGACGCTTGTCTTTCTTTCAAAAACTTTGAAGCCTTAACTATGGTTTTTGCCGCCTCGCGATTATTTTCACGGTCTATCGGCAAACAGTGAAGCCTGTGCATCGCCTTTGCAACAAAGGGATACATATCGTAGGCTTCTTTTTTTGCTATAAAGCCTAGTTTAAGGTGAGGTAGTTCCTTTATAATAACCGCAGGGTCTATTTCGTGGGTATGGTTGCAAACAAGCATTACCCTGTCGGTTTTGGGAAGCTTTTCGAGGCCCTTAGTATGTACCTTTACCCTTACCAAAGTGAATAACAGCGGCAGAGATAACTCGATAAGCTTTCTAAAGGCTTTAGAATTTTTATCGGGGTCGCTTTTTAAATTTACCGTTAAAACGCAAATCACCAAAATAAGTAACTGAATTATCACAAAAGCCAAGGTAAAGCCTAAAAGCAACACTATGCACAGCCACCAGGAATAAGGTGCCCTGAAAATATTTATAAAATTATCGAGCACCAACATTAAGGCGGCAGATGCCACTAAATATACGTATAGCATTATTTCACCACTAATTCTGTTTTCTTACTATTTTATATTCGTCCCCTAGGTTAAAATAGGGACAGTTATAAGTGCTGTAGCTCATAAACCTAGCCATTTCGTCCTCGTCTAAATCACAGTCGCAAAAATAGCTTTGCGACTCCTCGTCATAAACGTAGTTAGCGCACATTTCACAGTCGGTTGTTCTTTTTTTCATTTTTATTCCTCTAAACTGCTGTCCTCAGACGACGTACTGTCAGGACCCGAAGACGTGTTGCCCGAGGACGTGTTGCCCGAAGACGTGTCACCCGAAGACGTGTCGCCCGACGAGGTATCTGACGAGGTGTCTGACGAGGTGTCTGACGAAGTGTCGGATGAGGTATCGGACGAGGTGTCTGACGAGGTATCAGACGAGGTATCAGAGGAAGTGTTCGACGAAGTGCCCGCAAGCTCGTAATCGCCTACCGCATCCCTATACCAATCCTTTTTCTCTATAGGGTTTTGCTTAATAAAGTCGTCAAAGGAAATGTCGTTATAAATAAAGGCGTGAATTATTTTCGATGCATAATCAAGGTCATAATAGGTTACCGAGCCAAAGCTTCCTTTAGGTGTGGGCATAACGAAGTTCTTGCCCGTTTCGTTTAAAGGAACCTTAGCCTGTTCAAAGGTGGGTGAGTTTAGAATTACTTTAAGTGCTATACTCATAATTTCAGAGTAGGAAAGCGAGGTTTCGGTGCACGGAATCATCGCTTTTGCAAGACTTACGCACTGTGACTTGCTAAGTGTAGTAGCCTTGTTAAAAAGCTGCTCCATAACGTAGCGCTGACGGTCGCTTCTGCCTGAATCGTTATTTGTGCCCCAGATATTTCTAACGTATCTGATTCTCGAATATGCTACCGCCTGAAGACCGTTTAAATGCTGGGTTCCCGATTTTTTCACATAGTAATCATTTGGATTTTTGCCGAGCAGAATACATGCTTCCTCAATTATATCGTTAATACCGTAATTGTTTTCACCTCTTGCCTTTACCTCGTTTTCAGTAAGGGTTACTTCAATTCCGCCTACAGCATCGATAATATCCATCATACCGTTAAAATTAACGGTGGCATATTCCGAAATATCAAGTTGGAAGTTTTGATTTAAGGTTTTAATGGCAAGTTCAGGACCGCCGTAAGCGTAGGCGGCGTTTATCTTTGTATAGGTAATTTTTCCGTTGCGCTCTATGGGCACAAAGGAATCTCGTAAAACCGAAATAATCTTTACCTTTTTAGTCTTAAGGTTAATGCTTAAAATCATTATACTGTCGGAATTGCCCTTAAAGGTATTAAAGTTTCTTGAATCTATACCAAAAAGCGCTACGTTTATAATTCTATCGTCTATAACTTCGGAAAACCCTAAATCCTCAGGGTTTTTAGTTATGGATTGATAGTTATAATTAAACACCGAGAAAATGTATACAACCAGTGACACCACGGCAAGAAAAAGCGCACAGGTAGTGATAATAAGACCTTTTTTGAGTTTTGACATTCGCTTCCAGCCTCTGCGGATTTTAAAGCTAAGGTCACTGAAAAATCCTGCCGCTCCGTGCTTTTTCTTGCGGTAGTATACGTATTCCTGATTATGTTTTGCAAAGGCATCAAGGTTAATTTGTGGGTTATCCATCTCGGAAAACTTGCTTGTGTCCGAAACGATATCCTCAAACTGCTGTTTTGGTTTGCTGCTTGATGATATATCTACAAAATCCGTATTAACCGTAAATCCTAAATTGTTATCCTTATTCATTTATTCACACCCATATATAGTTTAGTGAAATAAATTCTTAATATGCAATTTTTATTTTAGCATTAGAGAATAAATTTCGCCCTTTTTAAAGCCTGTAGTATTTGCCGCTTCCTTTGCCGCAAGGGACGCCGACATACCGCTTTTTATAAGTCCCTTAGCAATTTCTACAGCCTCTTCAATCGTATATTCCTTTTGTCTCTCTTTCTCTTTTCCCTCAATAATTAAAACGTACTCTCCGCGCGGTGTATTTTGGCTAAAATAATCAACTGCCTCGGAAATTTTAAGCCTTAAAACCGTTTCATAAATCTTGGTTATTTCCTTTACAACCGCGATATTTCTCTCGCCTAACGCACTGTATAAATCTTTTAACGTATTTAAAAGCTTGTGCGGTGCCTCGTAAAAAATAATTGTTCTCTCTTCATTTTTAATACTTTCAAGATGCTCTCTTCGGCTTTTCTTATTAACCGATAAAAAGCCCTCAAAACAAAATCTACCGCTTGGCATTCCCGAAATTGCGAGTGCCGTTGCGAAAGCGGTGGGACCCGGAACCGACTCGACTGCTACGCCCGCCTCGTGCGCCTGACGTACCAGTTGTTCACCGGGGTCGGATATAGCGGGCATACCCGCATCGGTAACAATAGCGCAATTTTCGCCCTTTAAAATGCGGTTTATAATTATTTCGCCCTTTTCAGTTTTATTGTGCTCAAAATAGGAAACAAGCTCTTTTTTTATGCCGAAAGACCTGAGAAGCTTTAGCGTTACCCTTGTATCCTCGGCGGCTATAAAGTCAACCTCGGACAAAATTCTAATCGCTCTTGGAGAAAAATCCTCAAGGTTTCCTATCGGCGTTCCTACCACGTAAAGTTTCTGACTCATTTAAGGTACGCCTCCTTATAAGCACCGTAAATCTGCTTCATTTCTTCCGAAAAATCACCGTTTTCCTCTATGTATAACTCAGGCTCAATTACAAGACCTGTATTGCCGCACCGTCTGCCCTCAAGTAAAAATAGCCACGGCGCGTTGCCCTTTCGCTGAGTTACTAACCGCAGTCTTTTAGGCTCTACCTTGTATTTTCGCATAAGAGACATAAGCTCGGCAAGTCGCTCGGGTCTCTGACACATACAAAGTCTGCCACTCGTCTGCAAAAGACGAGCCGATACAGCCACAATATCTTCCATAGTACAGGACACCTCGTGACGCGCCTGTCTGTCGATACTGTCAGGATTTTTAAGTCCCGCATTTTCTGCCTTGTAGGGCGGATTACAGGTTATGAGTGTAGCTTTGCCAAATTCTACCTTGCCCTTTAAATCGTTAAGGTCTGAATTTATAGCGGTAAAATTTTCAAACTTGTTTCTTTCGGCTGACATTTGCGCCAATTCTATAGCCTCGCCGCTTATATCCACACCGATAGCACAAACTGTAGGCTTGTCCCTTAAAACAAGAAAAGGAATAATGCCACAGCCTGTGCCCAAATCTATCATTTTATCGTTGTTTTTCGCCCTTGCAAAATGGCTAAGCAGTACGGCGTCGGTGCCAAAGGTATGGTGGCGCGAGGTGTAGATTTCTACACCTCTGCCTAGCGGCTCTAACTTTAGCTTCTGCTCCATTTTACGCCCTGTGGGGTATCCTCTAAAATAATACCCATATCCTTTAATTTGTCTCTTATAGCGTCGGCGGGTGCAAAATCTCTATTTTTGCGAGCCTCGGTACGCTTAGCAATTAAGTCCTCTATCTCGCTGTCGAGCGCCTCGGTTTTGCGGTTGTAAACAAGACCTAAAACGCCTGTTAGCTCGTCGAAGATTTCAGCACACGCTTCAAGTGTAGACTTACCCGAATTCTCAGCAATAGCGGTGTTAATTTCACGAACAAGACTAAAGATTGCAGCCAGAGCATCGGCGGTATTAAGGTCATCCTCCATTGCATCAATAAACTCTTGCTTTCTTTTCTGAATGAACTCAGGGGTTTCTCCGCCGTCAGCCGCATTCTTAATTGCAAAATCTATGTTGTCGCGGCAGGTGTAAAGACGCTCTAGTGCATTTTTGCCCTGCTCAATGATATCAACAGAGTAGTTAATAGGTCCTCTGTAGTGTGAGGAAATCATCAGGTATCTTATAGGCTCATAGCCATACTTTTCGGCAACGTCACGCACGGTAAAGAAGTTGTTTAATGATTTTGACATCTTGTGATTGTCAACGTTTATAAAGCCGTTGTGCATCCAATAGTGTGAAAACTCACATCCGTTTGCACATTCGCTCTGTGCTATTTCGTTTTCGTGGTGTGGGAAAATTAGGTCAAGACCGCCGCAGTGGATATCGATGGTCTTACCTAAGTATCTGCCCGACATAGCCGAGCACTCGATATGCCAACCGGGTCTTCCCTTGCCCCAAGGTGACTCCCAGAAAGGCTCACCCTCTTTGGCGCCCTTCCAAAGACAGAAATCCATCGGGTCTTCCTTTATGTCGCCAACGTTGATACGAGCTCCCGCCTCTAAATCCTCAAGCGGTTGATGAGAAAGCTTTCCGTACTCATCGAACTTCTTAGCTCTAAAATAAACGTCTCCGCCTACGGCATAGGCATAGCCCTTTTGTTCAAGCTCTGTTATTATTCTTATAATTTCGTCGATATTATCGGTAGCCTTTGGGTGAACTGTAGCCTCACGCACGTTAAGACCCTTAGCGTCTACCCAGAATTCCTTTATATAACGCTCGGCAACCTCGGGTACCGTTATACCCTCCTCGTTTGCCTTTCTGATTAACTTATCGTCGATATCGGTGAAGTTCTGAACAAAGGTAACCTTAAAGCCGCGCCACTCGAGATAGCGACGAAGCACGTCGAAAACGCAAAGAGGTCTTGCATTTCCTATATGAATAAGGTTGTAAACTGTAGGACCACAGGCATAAATTTTAGCCTCGCCTTTCTTTATCGGAATAAATTCATCCTTTTGTCTTGTTAGTGTATTAAAAATTTTCATTATCTTTCATCCTCTGCCTTCGACTTATTTAACTGCCCTTTAAGCTGTGCCAATTCCTCTTTAAGCGAATTGAGCTCTTGCCAAACAGGGTCAGGTATATGGATTTGGTCAAGCGGTTTTACAGGCTCCACCTTTTTGCCGTTTTGCCTTACAACCCTTGCGGGAACGCCCACCACGGTTGAATTTGGCGGTACCTCCTCGAGCACCACCGCACCCGCTGCAACACGGGAATTATCGCCTATCTTAAACGGGCCTAAAACCTTAGCACCCGCGCTTATCATTACGTTGTTTCCAATGGTTGGGTGGCGTTTGCCAACGTCCTTACCCGTACCGCCAAGCGTTACGCCCTGATAAATCAGCACGTCGTCACCGATTTCGGCCGTTTCGCCTATTACTATTCCTGTGCCGTGGTCGATAACAAGTCTTCTGCCGATAGTAGCGCCCGGATGTATTTCTATACCCGTTTTTCTAACCGCCCTTTGTGACACAAAACGCGCTAAAAAGTGCATACCGTGGGTATAGTAGAAATGGGCGCGGCGATGCATTCTTATCGCCTTGAAACCGGGATACAGAAAAAATATTTCTAAACTGCTTGTTGCAGCAGGATCGCGGTCTCTAAACGCCTTAATATCCTCTTTTAGTCGTTTGAACATTTTATTCTCCTATTTAGAAGTATTTATATAGTCCTTTGCGTCGTACAGATAAATAGCACCCGAAACGGCACAAAGCACGGTAGAAATCCAGAAAAGAACAAGGATTACTATATCAGATACAGGCTCTATTGCGGTAATACCAAAATCTTTAATAAGCACGTAGGCAAAAAGCGCCAGAATAATACCTGCCATCTGACTTACCGTTTTAAGCTTACCCCAGATGTTTGCGGCAATAACCTTTCCTCCGCTAGATACTACCACCAGTCTTATAGATGATACCGCAAACTCTCTGAAAAGCACTATAAAGGTAATAGCGGTCATCTGCCAACAGTAGCTATATTTATCTGCAAACATACAAATAAAGCCTAGGTATGCCGCGGTTGTCAGCATTTTGTCTGCAAGGGGGTCTAAAAACTTGCCAAAATCGGTTATAAGATTATATTTTCTTGCCATTTTACCGTCAATCATATCGGTAAGCGAAGCAGCTATAAACAGTATCAGCGATACCAAATAGTGATACGGAAAATTTATAAGCATTGTTGCCATAAAAACGGGGGTTGCTATCATTCTGCCCAGTGTTAATTTGTTTGGTGTGTTCATTCCTTAATTTCTCCTAATAAATCATATTCTAGTATATCGTTAACCGTTACGTCAACAAAGCTGCCGATAAGTTGCGGTGAGTATGCCATAAAGAACACCTTGCCGTCGATTTCGGGGGCGTCTGCCTCGCTTCGACCGTAGTAGCACTTTATGTAATCGTCCCAGCCCTCAATTAGCACCTTAATAGTTTTACCGATTTTCTGCTCATTCTTTTCACTAGCTATCAGCGTCTGGCTTTCCATTATAAGCTCCATTCGGTCGATTTTAGTTTGCTCGTCGATTTGATTTGGCATGGAAGCTGCTAAAGTGTCCTCCTCGGCAGAATAAGCAAAGCAACCGAGACGGTCAAACTCTATATCCTTTACAAACTGATGAAGCTCACAAAACTGCTCCTCTGTTTCAGAGGGGAAGCCTGTTATAAGGGTTGTTCTAAGGGTTATATCCCCTACCTTTTCTCTTATTTTATTTATAAGTGCTGTTATGCTTTCTTTATTACCCTTACGGTTCATTTTCTTTAAAATATCTCCGTTTATATGCTGTATTGGCATATCGAGATATTTAACCAGCTTTTCTTCACTTGCCATTAGGTCTAATAACTCATCACTTATACGCTCAGGGTAGGTATAAAGTGTTCTAATCCACACAAGCTCTTCAATTTTACAAAGCTCTTTGAGTAACTCACAAAGCATAGGCTTTCCGTAAATATCGGTACCGTAGGCTGTAGTATCCTGAGCTACAACAATTAATTCTTTAACGCCGTTTTTGGCTAAGTGCCTTGCTTCCTTTACGCAGCCCTCAACAGTTCTGCTTCTCATTCTGCCTCTAATAGACGGAATCGCACAGTAGGTACAGCAGTTATCGCAACCGTCGGCTACCTTTAAGTATGCGGTAAAGGGATATCCGCCTAAAATTCTTTTTGCATTCAGGTCAAGGTCACACTTTTCGCCAAAGGAATTTTTGCCCTTGCCCTCAATAGCATTTTTAACTATCTCGGCTATGTTTTTATTAGAGCCAATGCCTACGCATACGTCTACCTCGGGGATTTCCTCGGTAACGTCGTCCCTATAACGCTCGGCAAGACAGCCTGTAACTATCAGCGCCTTACACTTACCCTCGGTTTTGTAGCTCGAAGCC
>JAZLAD010000119.1:0-9581 GCA_045613005.1 Acutalibacteraceae bacterium
TTTCTACGGCGGTTGCTGCGATGATAAGGAAACGCTTAAAACAATATCCGAAACATTCCAAAAATACGGTTATTTATGCGATACTCATACCGCCGTTGCCGTTAACGTTTACAATCAGTATAAGGAAAAAACGGGGGATAACCGTCCCGCAGTTATCGCTTCTACCGCATCTCCTTATAAGTTTGCAGGAAGTGTTTTAAGTGCTGTGAAAGCAAATTCTTCATCGGATGAGTTTGAAAACCTAACAGAACTATCCGCTGTTACTAAAACTGAAATTCCTGCACCAATTTCTGCACTCAAAACTGCAGAGGTTAGATTTAAGGAAACCTACGAAAAAACCGATATGTTAAATGCTGTTTGCAAGGCATTGGGTATCAACTAAAATGATAAAGGCAGATTATCATATCCACACTTTGTTTTGTGACGGAAAAAGCACACCCGAAGAGGTAGTTTTATCAGCACTCCAAAAAGGTTTTTCGGCAATCGGCTTTACTGCTCACGGTTATACCGATTTCGATTTAAGCTTTTGCGTTAGAGATTTAGATGGCTATATAAATGAAATTACCAGGCTTAAAGAAAAATATAAAAAAGATATTGAAATTTATTTAGGTGTTGAGGAGGATATCACAGGTCCTGCTGAGCGAAACAGGTATGATTATGTAATTTCCTCTTCACACTATAGCGTTTTAAATGGAAAATATTATTCTATAGATGAAAGTGCACAAACGCTAAAAGAAACAATAAAAATGTGGAATAATAACGCTGTAGCAATGGCACGGAATTATTATGAAACTTTTTGTGATTATATTTTAAGTAAAAAGCCTGATATTATTGGCCACTTTGATTTAATTACAAAGTTTGATGAAAAGATTGACCCTATCTTTTTAGGAAATATTGAATATGAAAAAATTGCACATGAGGCTGTAAAAAAGGTGGTTAACGCGGGTTCAATTTTCGAAGTAAACACAGGAGCTGTATCACGAGGCTACAGAACCACGCCTTATCCGTCAACAAGTCTTTTGTATACAATCAAACAAAACGGTGGTAAAATAATTTTAAATTCGGATAGCCACATGGCTTCTAATTTAGGTTTTGATTTTGAGGAAACAAAGGCAATTCTTAAAGATATAGGTTTTAAAAGCTTGTGCGTTTTATATCACAACGAATTTTTAGAGCAATCTATTTAAACAAAAAAGTGCTGTGAGGAAAACCTCAACAGCACTGTTTTGCGTAAGAACGTTAATCCTTTGCCTTAAATGTGTCGCAACAGGTTTCGCTACAGCTACAAGCGGTGCTGTTTCCAACCTTTATTGCGCCTGCTGAACAAGAGTTGTTGCTTGTGTGGTATACGCAATTTTTAACCGAGCAGTCTATACATTTTTCTGTGGTTTTACATTCATTCATTTCTAATTTCTCCTTAATTTTTTTGACAAACTATTATTTGTCCTAATTATTATTACCGCTAAAAGCTTAACTATACAAAGGAGGTGCTCCATGTCTCTTTATACCATTTCTGATCTACATTTATCCTTTGGTACCGACAAACCTATGAACGTTTTCTATGGTTGGGATAATTATACCGAGAGAATTTTTGCCAATTGGAACAGAATAGTATCTCCCGAAGATACTGTTGTAATACCTGGTGATATTTCTTGGGGACTGAAATTAAATGAAACCGCTTTAGATTTTGACTTTATCAATAAACTAAATGGTAGAAAGATTATTGCTAAAGGCAATCATGACTATTGGTGGAGTACAGTAAAAAAAATCAAAGAGTTTTTAAATGAAAATGAATTTGATACGATAGACGTCTTATTTAATAACGCATATTTAATTGATGGTATTTCGGTTTGTGGAACTAGAGGTTGGCTTTATGACGGAACTACCCAGCGTGATGAAAAGGTAATTATGCGCGAATGCGGCAGACTTGAGCAGTCTATTAAAACCGGTATAGAGCTTGGTGGAAGACCTGCCGTGTTTTTACATTATCCCTTTGCTTATGGTGAGTTTGTTTGTGAAGAGCTTTTAGCTATTCTTAAAAAATACAATATAACCGACGTTTTTTACGGACATATTCACGGTTCAGGATTTAATAAATCCCTGAACGAATTTGATGGTATAAAAATGCATCTTGTTTCTTGCGATTGTACCGACTTTTCTCCAATTTCGGTAACAGCTTTACTAAAAAATAGATAAAAAGGAAAATTTTTAAAAATATAGTAGAAATTATTCAAACTATATGATATAATATCTTGTAATTTGTGCGGAGGTATGAAATATGAGTTTAAAAGAAACAAAAAAACTATCAGAAAACAGATTTGAACTTGAAATCACTATTGACAGTGAGAAGTTCCAAGAGGCTATTAAGCAGGCTTATCAGAAGAATAAGAAGGACATAAACGTTCCTGGCTTTAGAAAGGGCAAAGCTCCACTTAATATGATTGAAAAGCTTTACGGCTCTGAAATTTTCTTCGAAGAAGCTTTAAATCTTATTTATGCTGATGCAGTTGATGAGGCTATTACCGAATCAGGTCTTAACGTAATCAACGATAAGATGGATTTTGACC
Organism: Acutalibacteraceae bacterium; assembly: GCA_045613005.1. Classification (GTDB taxonomy): domain Bacteria; phylum Bacillota; class Clostridia; order Oscillospirales; family Acutalibacteraceae; genus UBA737. The sequence goes on from JAZLAD010000119.1 coordinate 2,568, forward strand.
TTGTTTCAATCAGCAAGGAAGACGGCGTTGTTTTCAAGGTTGCCGTTACCACCTATCCTGAAATTGAAATCGGTGAGTATAAGGGCTTAAAGGCTGAAAGAATGCCGGTTGAGGTTAAGGCTGCTGAGGTTAATGCTGAGATTAACGCTATGGCAGAGAGAAACGCTCGCATGGTATCTGTTGAAGATAGAGCAGCTAAGAAGGGCGATACAGTTATTATCGATTATGAGGGCTTTACAGATGGCAAAGCTTTTGATGGCGGTAAGGCTGAAGGACAGGCTTTAGAGCTCGGTTCAAACACCTTCATTCCAGGTTTTGAGGATCAGATTATCGGCAAAAATATCGGCGATAAGTTTGATATCGAGGTAACATTCCCTGAGGAATATGGCGCTAAAGAGCTTGCAGGCAAAGCTGCTACATTTAAGATTAATTTACACGAAATTAAGGTTCGTGAGCTTCCAGCTATTGACGATGAGTTTGCTAAGGAAGTAAGCGAGTTCGATACACTTAAAGAATTAAAGGCTGACCTTAAGAAGAAGGCTTTAGAGCGTAAGAATAAGGCGGCTGACGAAGCTGTTGAAAATCAGCTTGTTGAACAGGTTGTTGAAAGCATTAAGGGTGAAATTCCTGAGGCAATGTTCGAAAATCGTCTTAACCAGAGCGTTGAGGAGTTTGGTTACCGTTTACAGTCACAGGGTATGAGTCTTGACCTTTATTTACAGTACACTAACAGTACTATGGACGACTTCAAAAACACCTTCCGTCCACAGGCTGAGATGCAGGTTAAGTTTAGACTAGCACTTGAGAAGATTGTTGAGCTTGAAGGCTTAAAGGCAGATGCTGAAGCTGTTGAAGCAGAATTTGCAAAACTTGCTGAGGCTTATGGTATGGACGTTGAAAAGGTTAAAGAGTTACTTCCTGCAGCTGAAATCGAAAAGGATTTAGCCGTATCTAAGGCTATTGATTTCTTAAAGGCTAACGCTGTTATCACAGAAGCTGCTAAGGAAGAAAAGGCTCCGGCTAAGAAGACAACTACAAAGAAAGCTGAAAATACAGAAGAATAATTCCTGTTTATAAACTTATTAATTTGTTCATACTATTTTGTATAGGAGGTAACGCTAATGGATATGAATTTAGTTCCTTACGTTGTAGAACAAACCAGCAGAGGAGAACGCTCGTACGATATTTTTTCCCGTCTGCTTAACGACAGAATTATAATGCTTAATGATAAGGTTGATAATGCAAGTGCCAGTATTATAGTAGCACAGCTGTTATTCCTTGAAGGACAGGATCCTGATAAGGATATTAGTTTCTATATCAACAGTCCGGGCGGCTCGGTATCGGCAGGTATGGCTATATATGATACAATGCAGTATATTAAGTGTGACGTTAGCACAATTTGTATCGGAATGGCAGCTAGTATGGGTGCTTTTCTTTTGGCAGCAGGTACTAAGGGTAAGCGCTATGCACTTCCTAACAGTGAAATTATGATTCATCAGCCATTAGGCTCTGCAGAGGGTCAGGCAACTGATATTTTAATTCACGCAAACCATATCAAAAAAATCAGAAGCAATATAAATACTATTCTTTCTGAGGCTACAGGCCGTTCACTTGAAGAGATAGAGCGTGACACCGAGCGCGACAACTTTATGTCGGCTAAAGAAGCCGCTGAATACGGTCTTATTGATAAGGTTATTTCAAAAAGATAGTGGGGTTCAAAGATGTCTAAGGAGAAAGACAAGATAGTCTGTTGTTCCTTCTGCGGAAAAACGCAAGACGAGGTTTTAGGTCTTGCCGAGGGACCCGGTGTATACATCTGCGATAACTGTGTAAGGTTCTGCCATTCCTTGCTTTTTGGTGAGCAAATAGAGGATAACAAAAAATCTTCCAAAAAGAAAAAAGAAGAAAAAACATTGCCAAAACCAAAGGAGATAAAGGCAAAGCTTGATGAATACGTTATCGGTCAGGAAGAGGCTAAGAAAACCCTTTCAGTTGCTGTATATAATCATTACAAGAGAATATACAAAAATATCGAGTCCGACGTTGAACTTGGCAAGAGTAACGTTTTGCTTCTAGGTCCTACAGGTGTAGGCAAAACCTTACTTGCGCAAACACTTGCAAAATCTCTTGACGTGCCGATTGCTATTACCGACGCTACAACCCTTACCGAAGCGGGTTACGTTGGTGAGGACGTTGAGAATATTCTTCTTCGTCTTATACAAGCGGCAGATTATGATATTGAAAAGGCAGAACACGGTATTATCTATATAGATGAAATAGATAAAATCGCGCGTAAATCCGAAAATGCTTCAATTACAAGAGACGTTAGCGGTGAGGGCGTTCAACAAGCTCTTCTTAAGATACTTGAGGGTACAGTTTCTAACGTTCCGCCGCAGGGTGGAAGAAAGCATCCTCAACAGGAGTTTATCCAGATTGATACCACAAATATTCTCTTTATTTGTGCAGGTGCGTTTGATGGCATTGAGAAGGTAATAGAGCGTCGAATGGGCGGTAGCAGCTTAGGCTTTGGTGCAGACGTTAAGTCACCAAAGAGCCGCGAAGCAACAGCGCTTTCGCAATGTGCTACACATCAGGATTTGGTTAAGTTTGGTATGATTCCTGAGTTGGTAGGACGTCTTCCAGTTATTACCGCGCTCAAAGGTATGGATAAGGAAACACTTGTGCGAATTATGACCGAGCCTAAAAACTCTGTTATTAAGCAGTATAAAGCACTGTTTGCTTTAGATGGTGTAGAATTGGAATTTGACAAATCCGCACTTGAAAAAATTGCTGATAAAACCATCGAAAATAAAACAGGGGCTAGAGGTCTTCGCTCAATAATCGAGGGTGTTTTACAAGGACTTATGTTTGAAACTCCTTCTGACAACTCGGTTAAAAAAATAACCATCACTGCCGAAACAGTGGATGGCGGTAAAGCTATAATAGAAAAATAATATAATTTAAGACTGCTGGTTTTCAGCAGTCTTTTTTACTTCAAATTCCCATAATAATTGTTGCTATTCGTTTTGCCGATTCCGAAAGTGAAGGGATGTTTGCATATTCGCGTGTTGAGTGTGCGTGTTCGCCGCATACTCCCAACGAATCAAGACATGGGATACCGTAAGCCGTTACGTCAGCCGCATCTGAGCCACCGTTTCGTTTTCCTATCGCCAGAGCTGAGAGACCGTTTTGCTCAAAAAGTTCGTTAGTTCTATTGAAAAGTGCTAAATTTCTGTCATTCAGCTCCATAGCGTTACGAAGACTTGTTTGAATTAATTCACAGCTACATCCCTCAACGTATACTGTGTTAGCTATTTTCTCAATTCTTTTTACAGCGTCCTTATATTCCTCTTTAGTGTTAAAGCGAACGTCTACGTAAAATTCGCATTTTCCGGGAACCGAGTTTTGTGACTTTCCACCGTTTATAATACCGCAGTTAAAGGTTATTCCGTCAAGAAATTTTACCTTTTCAAGCTCAACGATTTTGTGTGCTGCTTCACAAATTGCACTAGCACCCTGAAAGGCGCAATAAGAAGCGTGTGCTTCTATACCTGAAATTTCAAAAAGAAAACCTGCTATACCTTTTCTGATAAGGGCTATCTTTTCGCCAAACTGACCTTCGTGTCCCTCAAGATTTAAAAAGGCAACAGAATCTTTTGCCTTTTCGCAAATGTAATGAATAGTCTCCTTGTTATTTAGTCCGCTTCCGATTTCTTCGTTGCTTTGTAATATCATTCTAACAGGTCGGTTCGTAAATCCGCATTCCTTTAAAGCTTTCATTGCTAAAAATCCCGCAATTATACCGCCCTTGCAGTCCATAGCACCCGGTCCGTATAATTTATCGTTCACGCGGTGTGCAGCAGGTGTGCCGAAACTACCAACCGGATGAACGGTATCCATATGACCTGAAAGGGTGACAGGGGAGTCCGGGGAGTCAGAATTCATTGTTATGGTTACAACGTCTCCGAACTTTTTTTGCTTAAAAATTTCAACTTCCCAATCGTTTTGTTTTGCAATATTTATAAAATAACTACCGACTAAATCTACACCGTCTTTAAAGTTTGACGGGCTTTCAATATTTAAAATATCTTCCCAAATATTAACGAATTCGTCGGATAAGATATCAATTTTTTCAAAAATTTCTTTCATTTAAACCCCTTAAAATCAGTTCTTTTTTTGTTGCAACAACCAAATTTTCATAACCAACTTATGCGGTAGAAGTTTAGTAAAGAAAACTTGAGCTCTGATACTGGGACCAACTATAGATACGTCTTTGCCTTTTTTCATATCCTTTAGCGCTCTTTTGACTACCTGTTCGGCTGTGAAGAATTTATTGTAATAGACAATAACGGAATCATCGGTAACTGCGTGGTCAAAAAACTCTGTTTTAACCCAACCGGGAGATACAGCCATCATTTTAACACCTGTTTTTTTAATTTCGGCATTAACGGCTCTTGTAAATGATAGCACAAAAGCCTTTGTTGCAGCGTAAACAGCAATATAAGGAACGGGCTGAAAGGATGACAGAGAGCCCATTTGATAAACCTCTGAGTCTTTTTTGAGATACGGAAGGCTAAGATAGGTCATTGAAACCAAAGCTTTATCATTAAGGTCTATCATTTCAAGCTGTTCAATTAGCGGTATATTGGAAAACGCTTCGAATTTGCCGTATCCACTAGCATTTACAAGTACCGATATGGTAGGGTTGTATTCTTTAAGAAGAGCCTCGTATTCATCTAAAGCATCTTGCTTTGTAAGGTCAAGTGATAAAATGCGACAAGGTACTGTTAGGTCTTCAGCTAATTTCTCAAGTTTTTCTCTTCTACGAGCGATTAGCCATACCTCGTCGAATGTTTTCTGTTCGGTGAGTTTCCTTGCAAACTCTTTTCCTATACCGCTGGAAGCACCTGTTATAACCGCAATCTTCATAACTGTTCCTTTCAAAATCAATTTTTTATAAGTTATTATACACTAGTTTTATCTGAAATTCAACCTTGGCAAAATTATTCTTTAATCGTTTAACATAAAAAAGATTGACAAGATATCAATTTTTATATAAAATAAAGAATAGCGTGGCTGTGTCTTATATTAGGTGCAGCCATATTTTATGTAAAAGGATAGGATTTAAATGTCTGTTAGTCGTAGTTTTGATGTAGTAATAGTCGGCGGTGGTATCGGCGGTCTTATGGCGGCTTACCGTTTGCGCAAAAACTCACCTGGGCTTAAAATTGCCATAACCGAACGCGGTAACGAACTTGAAAAAAGAAACTGTCCTGCAGGTAAGGAAAAAACCTGTGTTCATTGTAAAATTTGCAGTATCACGAGTGGCTACGCAGGTGCAGGAGCTTTTTCCGACGGCAAGTTTAATCTCGGCACTGCCTACGGCGGAACCTTAGGTGAAGAGCTTGGCGATGATAAGGCGAATTTTTATATCGGTGAAGTAGATAATATTCTTAACGAGTATTGCACTTCGGGTATACCTGTTGTCTATAAATCTAACGACGAATTAAAACTTAAGTGCTTACAAAACAATCTTAGACTTCTTGATATGAACGTAAAGCATTTAGGTACCGATAATAATTACATTACTATGCAAAATCTGATTAACGCTATAAGACAATCGGGTACCGAGCTTTATAGTTATTATGATTGTAAGACAATTACTAAAAATAATACCGTTTACGAACTTACTTTCGAAAATGGAGAAATTTTAACTGCTGAAAAGGTTATAATCGCAACCGGTAGAGCAGGTGCTAACTTTGTTGCAGATTTTTGCCGCGCAAATGATGTTAAAATGCGTTCTAACCACATCGATATTGGTGTTAGAGTTGAGATGAAGGATATAATTTGGAAAGAGTTTTCTTCCAAAATTTATGAGCCAAAAATTCTTTACAAGACCAAAACCTTTGAGGATAGATGCAGGATGTTCTGCTTTAATCAAGGCGGTCTTGTTTCTGCGGAAAACAACCACGGCATTATCACTGCCAACGGTCACTCATTTGCTCAACCCGAAAAGAAAACCGATAACTGTAACTTTGCTATTCTTTCAAGCATTCGTTTTACCGAGCCCTTTAATCAACCAACCGAATATGCAGAAAGTATTTCAAGACTTGCCAATATGATAGGTAAGGGCAACGTTTTAGTTCAGCGTTTTGGCGACCTGATACGTGGTAGAAGAACAAATGACCACCGTTTATCTCAGAACACCGTTGTGCCGACGTTAAAGGCTACCGCGGGCGATATTTCGCTTGTTCTGCCTCATAGAATTCTTACCAATATAATTGAGACTATTTATGCACTTGATAAGGTAGCTCCGGGTACCGCAAACGACGATACCTTGCTTTACGGATGCGAAAGCAAATACTATTCTATTCGTCCTGTTTTTATGAACGATAAGTTCGAGCTAATAGACGGTGTTTATATAGCAGGGGACGGTAGCGGCATCTGCAGAGGTTTATCACAGTCGGGGGCTATGGGTATATATATTGCGGATTGCATTACAAACAACAACTAAGTGTTGTGCTTTAAGGCAGAACCTATAAAAAAGGTCTGCCTTTTTTCGTTTTTGAAGAAAAATATTCACAAAAAGTTAATAATTGCTCAAAATTTGTTGACAAAAGCAGTTTGCTGTGATAACATAATTATAAATTTATTTTACTTTTTGGAGGCGATTTTTGTATGAAGGCTCTTGAGGAAAAGATACTGCGCGAAGGCACGGTTCTTGAAGGTCACATACTAAAGGTCGGCTCTTTTTTAAATCAACAGCTTGACGTGGATTTCCTTGTTGAGATGGGTAAGGAAATCAAAAGAATTTATTCTGATGCTGCTGTTACCAAGCTCTTAACAATTGAATCTTCAGGTATTGCAGTTGCTGTTGCGGCGGGTGCAGTTATGCACGTTCCTGTTGTCTTTGCCAAAAAAAATAAATCAGCCAACGTTTCTGGTGAGGTTTATTCAACAGTCGTTCATTCCTATACGCACAACACCGATTATACCGTTGTTGTTGCAAAGGAT
>JAZLAD010000120.1:0-1763 GCA_045613005.1 Acutalibacteraceae bacterium
AGCTTTGGTTAAATAGCCGATTTTCCGATTTTTTTGTCGATAAAAAACACTTGACTTATAATTGATTTTATGCTATTATATTCCTTGTCGCAAATGCGGGTGTAGTTCAATGGCTAGAATCCCAGCCTTCCAAGCTGGTCGTGTGGGTTCGATTCCCATCACCCGCTCCAAAACCTTAGGCTTTATGTCTAAGGTTTTTTTATTTTTCACTATATATTTAATACAGTTTTACAATTGACTTTATATGTGTTTGGTGGTAGAATTCTTTAGGTTTAATTAATAACTTAAGAAGGTGCTTCCCTGTGCAAGTTTTACTTAGTCTTTCGGTTGTTATTTTGGTCGGATTAATTCTTTCGCGTTTAGCGAAGGTTTTAAAGCTCCCTGCCGTAACCGCCTATTTGGTACCCGGTATTGTTGTAGGTCCTTATTTTTTAGGTCGCCTCGGCATTTCAGGCGTAGGCTTCGGCAGTTTGGAAGAGGTTGAATCCTATTCCCTGCTCTGCGACGTAGCACTCGGTTTTATTGCCTTTTCAATCGGCAACGAATTCCGTTTAGGTCAGCTAAAGAAAACAGGCAGACAGGCAACTATAATCGGTATTTTCCAGGCCGTTACAGCAACACTTTTGGTTGATGCGGCACTTATTGCGCTACACTTTATTATGCCCGATAAAATATCACTTCCCGCCGCTATAGTTTTAGGCGCTATTGCCAGTGCTACAGCACCCGCGGCAACGCTTATGGTTGTAAGACAGTATAAGGCAAAGGGTAGCCTTACCGATATTTTGTTACCTATAGTAGCACTTGACGATGCGGTAGGCCTTATCCTCTTTGCAGTTTCTTTTGGTGTTGCCAAAGCACTTCAATCGGGAGCAGTAGAGATTGTGGGCATTATCGTCGAGCCGCTACTTGAGGTTATTTTATCCTTAGCTCTCGGCGCTGTAATGGGCTATCTCTTTACCTTTATGGAGCGTTTCTTCCATTCACGATCAAAAAGACTTTCGGTTTCGGTAGCCTTCGTGCTTTTAACCGTTGCCTTATCAATGTTAAAGTTTGAGGTGTTCGGTATACACATCGCCTTTTCATCACTACTCGTTTGTATGATGCTCGGCACTATTTTCTGCAATATTTGTGATTTCTCGGAAGAGCTTATGGATAGGCTTGACCGTTGGACTGCACCTTTGTTTATTATCTTCTTTGTGCTAAGCGGTGCAGAGCTTGAACTTTCGGTATTTTCTGAAGGTGCGGTAGTTATAATCGGTATAGTTTATATCATAACCCGTTCTATTGGTAAGTATACAGGCTCTTTTATTACAGCCAAAGCTACCCACTGTGAAAATAATATAGTAAAATATTTAGGTATCACTTTGTTACCTCAGGCAGGCGTTGCACTAGGTATGGCTATGAAGGCTTATGAACTAGGTGAAGATGGCACGATGGTCCGTAACATAACACTTTTTGCAGTTTTAATTTATGAGCTTATAGGACCTGTTTTAACCAAGATTGCACTTACAAAGGCGGGCGAAATCAAACCCGAAGGTAAAGTTAGTGCCCGAACAAAGGATAGCACAGCTGAATAAATTCAAAAAGTTCTCCATCACAACCTGATGGAGAACTTTTTTTACAGTATGATACAAACAAGACCGTTGCAACCGTCGTTAATTACTCGCTCTATGGTTTCCTGTACCCTCATTCTAGCATCCATAGGCATTCTCGCTAGTTTGGTATGCAGTCCCTCGTTTACAAGCTCGTGCAAAGATTTTCCA
>JAZLAD010000121.1:0-1833 GCA_045613005.1 Acutalibacteraceae bacterium
ACCTTGCTAGGATGTAATATAAACCAAAAACTCCCGATGAAAATCGGGAGTTTTTTTATCTGTAAAAATCTGTAAGGGCGACCCGCTGCAAATTTACATAGCTTTATATAAAAAAAGTAGGGGAGGGGTTGCCCCTCCCGTTATTTTTATGTCGCTTTCGGGAGGGCGCGGATACCCTCCCCTACGAAAAATCAATTTTGCATAAAATTAAACGGGAGGCGAAACGCCTCCCCTACAAAGTAATGTATTTAATTATGTGTTTAACATTCGCTCATAAGTCTTATGTAAAATTCAACTGCTTTATGTAGTGTTTCAATACGGATTTTTTCGTTGTTTCCGTGTATTGTAGCACGTTCCTCGCTTGTTAAGTCCATAGCAGAGAAACGGTAGACTCTGTCGCTTATTCTGCCGTAATGGCGGCTGTCCGAGCACTGCACCATAAGATAAGGGGATACAATTGAACCCTTCCAGGTAGAAGCCACGGCTGACGCTACCTTATTATATTCTTCGCAGTCGGTTTCGGAAATTCTGCTTGGGTTCATTCCGTGAAGTTTAGTCACAATAACGCTCTTATCGTTTATTGTTTTGTTTATATATTCTAATGCGCTATCCATAGTGTCGTTTGGATTTAAGCGGATATTAGAAACTAGTGTTGCCTCGGGCGGAATAACGTTAGAAGCGCTACTGCCTTTTGTTTGCGTGAACGCAACGGTGGTACGCATTAAAGCGTTTAACTCGCCACCCGATTTTTTGCAGAGTATATCAAGAACTCCGCTAAATAGCCAAAGGTTTGCAAAAATCATACGGTATAGGAAATTTGAATGTCTGCCGAGGGTATCAAACATTTCCTTTACAGGCTTTGTAAGATGACTCTTAAAAGGCTTTTTTAAGAGTTTACAACACCCTTTTGATAAAACGTCAATAGGAGCGTTGGGCTTTGGTGCCGAAGCGTGACCGCCTGCTGATAACACCTTATATTCTACGTCCATCATACCCTTTTCGGCAATACCTATTAGTCCGCAGGGTGCCTTAACACCTGGGAAAACGTTTTCTACAACTGCGCCGCCCTCGTCCACTACAAAGGAAAGGTTTATATTGTTGTTTTCGAAATAATCTACAATGTTTACAGCGCCGTTGCCGTTTACCTCTTCACCGCCCGAAAAGGCAAAATATATATCATTTTTTGGTGTAAATCCCTGTTTTATCAGGTTTTCTGCGGCAGAAAGAATACCGTTTACGGTTACCTTGGTATCAAGTGTGCCGCGGCCCCATAAAACGCCGTCCTCTAAAATAGCTTCAAAGGGTGGTTTATCCCACATTTCCTCGTTTACAGGTACAACGTCATAGTGTGCCATCATAACAGCGGCGTTGCCTTTTTCCTTGCCACACCATTTAAAGAGTAAAGCTCTATCGGGCAAAGTTTCAAACGAGCAAACCTTAAACACGTTAGGATATAAAGAGGGGAGTTTGGCTATCAATTTGTCAAATTCCTTATTGTCTTCAAGTGAGCTATCCTTATACGATACGGTTTTACAGCGTACAAGCTCCCTAAGGCTTTCGACCGCCGCATCCTTTTCGAAGGTAATTTCTTTTTTCGAAACGTCTACCGACTTTTTAGGTGTAAAAAGCAAAGTGCGGATAACGATTACCCCAATGAATATAACTACTACAGCAGGAATAATAAACCACATAAAATTAAAGCATACCTTTCTTATACATAATTCTTGCAACGATAATGGTGAAAATAACGCCTACAGGTACCATAATTCCTACCGTCGAAGCATTGAGTGCGGGTACGAATATGAAAAGGATTAGCATAAGAATAATCGGTGC
>JAZLAD010000122.1:0-13321 GCA_045613005.1 Acutalibacteraceae bacterium
CAACGTGAATGATGTTGTCACACACCTTAACCGATGTGCCTCGGTGGGTTATAAATATAACCGTCTTGTCGGTCATATTCTTAATGTTTGAAAGCACGGCGGTTTCGGTCTGCTCGTCAAGTGCAGAGGTCGATTCGTCAAGCAAAAGAATAGGAGCATCAAAAAGCAGTGCTCTTGCTATCGAAATTCTTTGAATTTGTCCTTCGGACAGACCTGCACCACGCTCAGATAACACAGTGTCAAAGCCTTCGGGCAGAGTCATTATAAAATCATAAATACCCGCCGCAACGGTAGCCTTCTTTATCTGCTCGTCGGAAACCGTCTGGTCACAAAGCGTTATGTTATCTCTTATTGAGAAGGATAAAATCATATTTCCCTGCGGAACGTATGAGAACATCGCCCTTGTGGAAGCATCTATAGGTGTTGTGCCGTTAAAGGTTAGTGAGCCGTCAGTTGCTTCGTATAGACCTAACAGCAATTTAAACAATGTGCTTTTACCGCTTCCCGATTCGCCTGTAATAGCGGTAATTTTATTGCGCTCAATGTTTAAAGTAGAATTCTTTAAAATATCCTCGCCGCCGTAAGAGAAGGCTAAATCTTTAATTTCAATCTGCTTGAAATCCGATTTAAGTGCGGCAAGCTTGTCCTGGATTAAAGGGTCATTTTCTTTTTCAATGTTTTCAAGGTCCATAAGTCGCTCGGCAGAAGCCAACATTGCATAATACTGAGGTAAAATACCCGAAACGTTTTGAAGCGGTGCTCTTAAAATTGAGATCAACTGCAAATAATAGTAAAGTACACCGTAGCTTATAGCACCTATAGCTATCTGGGTAGCACCCCAAATGAGTACGAGGTAGTAACCCAGCGTAAAGAAGGAAGAAAGACAAAAGGAAATGATAACCGAATATAAATTTCTCTTAAGCTTTAGCTTTAAGTTTTCCTTCATATATTCATTCAGCTTTTTAAGAATGGGCGCTTCGCTGACGAAGGTTTTAATAACAACTATATTTGCAAAGCTTTCCTGTAAAAAAGAGCGTGATTTACCCTCGGTTCTGTTAACCTCTTTGTGCAGATACTTGTATTTTTTGCTGATTTGTCTTCCTATTAACGGCAATATAAAACCTAACAGCAGGACTATTAAAGCAAAGATGTAATTCTCTACCACAAGTGCACTGATACCGACGATTATTTTTGTAATCATTGAGCAAATAGACGGAATAAGTCCCACCGCGCCGGAAACCACCTGATCAATATCCGAGGTAAAGCGGTTTAAAAGGTCACCGGAATGATGGTCAAACACCTTTGGATATTTTTTATGTAGAACCGACGAAAACATATAGTTTCTAAGTGAAATAACAAGCTTTCCGCTGGCCCTCACGTTGAGCATTGAAACTGCTGCGTTTAAAACTATCTCCAAGAGGGTTGAGGCAAACAAAAACACACCGCAAAGAATAATCTTACTTGTATCCTTCTGCACACCTGCGTTTATGACGTTCTTAGATAGCATTGCCAAAAGAATTAATAAAACGGAAACAGCACAATTTATAAGCGCTATCAGAATTATTACTGGCAACGACTTTTTGCTTCGAGCATACACCCATTTTAACGTTTTTGAATTATCTTCCTTTTTCATTCCTCTAAAATCCCATTCTTTCCTAATATTTTAATAAACATATCTATATCGTTTAGTGCTAAAACCGTCGAGACGTCGAACGTATCAAGAAGTGCATTAAGCAAATCTTCCTTTGATTGTGGCTTTTTCTTTAGCTGTCTGAAAAGAAAAGCCGCCGAGTTGTTAAGAGAGAGTGAAGTGTTGAAAAAAGTATTGTTTTTATCGGTACATTCCACAAAGTTTTGACCGTCTCTGCGTACCAAAACAAAACTTTCTCTAATTTTCATACAATTAACTCCTTTTGTTCTTGCTTTTTTAACAATTATATACTAAAATAATATATATTGCAAGTTATAAAAATTTATGTATAAGGAAGTTTTTTAAATGGATACTTTTTTTGAGCAGATTGTTCCTATCGGAATTGATACTAAAAGTACTTTAAAAATCGTTGGTATTTGGATTTTGGCATTAGCGCTTTCAATTGCGATATTTATTTTCTTGGTTGGCTTTTTGGGACTTATAGTTTTCGTTCTTATGGCTGGTGTAATTTACGGCGCCTATAAATTATCTGCTATGCTTTACGTTGAGTATGAATATATTGTAACCAACGGAACGCTTGATATTGATAAAATTGTTGCAAAAAGCTCAAGACAAAGAATGGCTAGCTTTGAAATCTCTGAGATTGACGTTATAGAAAAATACAACCCTAATGCACAGATTACAGGTTTTAGCCAGGTGATTGTTGCTTGTCACCCTAACGACCCCGAGGCTTATAAAATGGTAGTGGTAAAGCAGGGCAAGGGAAAGATGATGATAGTATTTGCGCCTAACAAAAAAATAAAGGGTGCTATTGTAAAAGCTTTGCCTAGATTTGTAGCAAACTCAGCTTTTAAGGATTAATTTAAAACGGAGAAAACGTCGCTTATGAAGATACTTAAAAAATCTCAGATAATTGCGGCTGAACAGGGCGCCGTAAAAAACGGCGCCCTTTCTTTAAGCCAACTAATGTTTAAAGCGGGTACTGCCTTTGCGGACTGTTTAGCTGGTCGCTATAATATAATAGGTGCAAAAATAACCGTAGTTTGCGGTAGAGGTAATAACGGGGGAGACGGTCTTGTTATCGCCTCGCGATTAAAACACCTTGGAGCAGACGTAAATCTTGTTTTTCCTCTAGGTTTGCCCGGCACCGAAACGGCAATGCCTTATTTAAATGTTATAGAAAAAGTAAAGGTCCTGCCGGAGATACCTACTAGCTGTGATATCTTGATAGATGCGCTTTTTGGCATTGGTCTTAGCCGCGAATTAGAAGGAGTCGCCGCAAACGTAGTTGAACTTATGAATATTTGCGAAGCGATAAAAGTATCGGTTGATATTCCAAGCGGTATAGATGCCGATGCCGAGTTCGTTTCAAAAACTGCTTTTAAAGCTGACTTTACAGCAACCTTTATAGCGTTAAAACCATGTTTTGTAATGCCGATTACTTCAGGATATTGCGGTGAATACGAGGTTTTGGATATAGGTGTTAAGCCGCAGGAATACAGTTATCTTGTAAATCCTAAGCCAATCTTTAAAAAGCGACCTAAAAACAGCCATAAGGGAACCTTCGGTACAGCACTTTTTATAGCGGGAAGCTACGGTATGTGTGGTGCGGAAATTTTAGCGGTTAGAAGCGCGTATGCTTTAGGGGTCGGTATGTGCAGAGCTTTTGTTTGCGATAAAAATTACACAGCTTTTACAACCTCCATTCCTGAAGCGGTTACAATTCCTGTTTCCACCTCGCCAAGTGGTGCTCCCATCATAACAAACGAATTGCTGCAAACAGAGCTTTTAAAAAGTGAAGCGTTGCTTGTAGGCTGCGGTTTAGGAAATACTAATGAAACGCAAAACTTACTTAAAAAAGCGTTAGAACTTACAAGCAGCCCGACCGTTATTGATGCTGACGGCATAAATGCACTCTCAACTGACATAAGTATATTACAAAAGACTAAAGCTCCGATAATAATCACACCGCATCCCAAGGAGATGTCAAGACTGATTCATAAAAGCGTTGAGGAAATTGAGCGAAACCGTGTGTATTTTGCTAAAGCCTTTGCTACTATGTACGGATGTATAGTTGTGCTAAAGGGTGCCAATACTGTTATTGCCTCGCCTGACGGCAGAGTTTTTGTGAATACTACAGGCAATTCGGGACTTGCGGTTTCAGGTAGCGGTGACGTGCTTGCAGGTATGATAGTATCACTGCTCGCCCAGGGCTACTCTCCGCTTACTGCAGCGATGGGCTCCGTTTATCTTCACGGTGCGGCTGCTGATAATGCGGTTAAGCGGATAAGCCAAGCAGCACTTTTGCCGAGTGATGTTATAGAGGAGTTAAGAAACGGCGGTTATTTACTTTGAAAAGGGTGGCATCGTTAATACTATTGTTTTGTTTTTTGTTTAGCGGTTGTAAATCTCAAAAAACAGTATCTTTTGTAACAAAGGGGATAAAGTTTGATTTGAAGGTAGCTTACGGTGAGGCGGATTATGAAGCCGCCGTAAGTATAGATAACGGGGGGTGTATGGAGGCTGTTATAAATGCACCCGAAAAAATAAAAGGTATCAAGATTACTTCTGACAAATTCGAAACTAAAGCAGAGTATAAAGATTTGAAGCACACGTATAACGAAGAAGGATTTGCGGGTGACAACCCGATTATTACTGTATATAATGTGTTATCCAATTTAAGCGATATGAAGTTACCCTTAAAAGAAGGGGAGAATTGCGTAGTAGAGGGTGAGCTTTCAAAAGATAAATATGAGTTTGTGTTTTCACCTTCGGGACTGCCAATTAGCTTTAATATGAGCTCAAAAAACCTCAGCGTAGTATTTTGTAACGTGGCGGTTTTAAAAAAGGAATAAATTTATGTTTATTTATGTAGTTTTATGTTGACAAATTTTATGTATTAAGTATAATAATATTAAGGAACCTTTAATATAAGGAACAACTGAAAGGAATAGGTGTTATGAAAGGCTTTTTTAAGTTTTTAGGAATTTTTATTACAGCTGTAGCTGCTATAATCGGTATATTGGTTATAGTTGATAAGATTATGAACAAAAACAGAATCAAGGGAGATTATTTAGAGTGCGATTCCTTTGAGGATTTTGATTCTGAAGAAGATATGCAATTCTAAATGCTTTAAAACAAGTAAACAACCATTTTTTTGTTTACTTGTTTTTGTTTTTTGGTGTAAATTAGGTATTTGTTTGTATAAATGCACAAAATACAAATAAATTTTTATCGTTTTTTTACAAAAACGTTTTTTTGTATAAAAAATAGTTGTTTTATACAATTTTTTGTGCTAGAATACTAACGTAAATAATTGTTGTTTTACATAAAAAACTTTAAGGAGGAAAAAACATGAAAAAAACAACTATTAAAAAGATGTTAGCTTTAGTTGTTGGTGTATTAATCATCACAGCTTCACTAACAGCAGGTTTCAGCGTTTTTGCTGCTACAGCAAATGCTGGCCCATTAAATCTCGACTTTTCTGATGGTTTCAATCATTGGAAGGGCGAAACATCCATCTATTCTGTAGAGAATGGCGTTCTTAAGACAAACGATACTTATGCAAGCGGTTCTTGGAGATGGTTAAAGACCGAACCTTTCACCATTCCTAACGCAGTAGCAGGTACAGTTGTTGAACTTTATTTAGACATCGCGTTCGAAGATGGTCTTCCATCAATGAATGGTAACGAGAACCAGGCAGGCGCTCTTGAAAGCAATCCTGCTAACAAGCTCGTTGATACATTCTTTGCTGATCCTTCAATTTCTGATACAGCAAGATATACCGAATGCACCGAAGCAAACGGTCAGCGTAATCAGATCTTCTACAATGAAGAAGGCACCGTATTAGTTGGTTCTCAGACCATTGCTGATCCTGCTCAAGAGTTCGATTTCTGGGTAGGTTGCGGTAACAGCTCCAAGAAGACTTGGGAAATTACAAACATTCGTTTAGTGGTTACACATCCAAACGGCACTGTTGAAGTATATCCAGAAGGCGCTGAGGTTCCAACTCCTCCAGCAGAGGGTGGCGACGATGTTGAAGAGCCAGAAACTCCTGTTGTAACATTCCCTGAGTACTATGGTACAGAGGAAAACGGTTTTGATTCAACCAACTGCTCATATCCTTACCGTCTCAAGCCAGCTGATGATCTTTACAACCTCGACTTCACAAACGGTTTTGTTTTCTGGGCAGGTAGAAAGAACGGCGGTACAGACGTATACGCAGGCGACAATATGGAAATCGTAACCGAAGCTAACGGTAACAAGTACGTTAAGGTTCCTGAAGCAGGTTATGTAACATCTATCCGTAGCTGCCTCTTTACTGCTAAGAACGTAGCAATCGGCGATAAGCTCGTAGTTCTTTACGACGTTAAGGGTGAAGACGTTGATACCATGAGAGTTCAGCTTCTTCAGGAACCAATTAGAGACGGTATCGAATATGATGAAACAACCGGTATGAGCACCACTATGAAGGCAGATGGTTCAGGTCTTCTTAACCCATCTCCAGGTATGACCGTTATCATGGTTGGTACTGGTTACTCTCACAACGAGTTCGACGTTAACCTAGGCGCTGAAGGTTGGACCACCTACATTGGTGACACCACCTCTAACGTTTCAGATCCTGCAAATGCAAGTTCTTCTTCTGTAATGGATCAGACAATCTATCTACAGGTTGCTCTTACTTGCGGTGATGCTGGCGTAGAACCAGGCGACAAGGTTGATGCAGCTATCGATAACATCAGAATCGCTAAGGTTGTTGACGGCGTTTACTACAACATTCTTGACAACTCTGTAATCTATGATCCAAATGCAACTAGCGATCCTGGCACAGGTGATAATGGTACCACAGGTACAACACCATCTACCGGCGACAGCGTTCTCGCACTTGCTGCTCTCTTCTTCGTATCAGGCGCTGCTGTATTTGGCACTGCTAAGGCTATGAAGAAAAGATAATCTAAGGATTATTTTAAAGCTTTAATAAATTGGCGGTTGGACTTTACGTCCAACCGCTTCTTTTTTATATTAAAAAAACTATCCGCCCGAAAAAATTCAGGCGGATAGTTTGATTTTATTGAAAGAATTTTTATTTAAATCATATGCAGTAAAATGGCGAAGAAATGAAAAATGCTGGCGATTACCACGAAAATATGAAATACCGAATGTAAATAGCAATGCACCTTTTTTCCTGCAACAGCAAATAGTACAGCGCCAAGGGTATACGATACACCGCCTATAAGAAGAAGTGTAAGAGCGGGCTTTGGAATAACGCTTAGTGCGAATTTACCGGGTAATACGATACACCAACCAAGCGTAACGTAGCAAATCATTGAGAAAATTGAGTATTTTTTAAGGTCAATAGCATTAAGCACAATGCCTAATACCGAAACACCCCAAACAACTCCGAATATTACCCAACCGAGCACAGCGTTTTCTTTTCTCAAGAAACCCAGCGCTATAGGTGTGTAGGTTCCCGAGATTAGAATAAATATGGTGCAATGGTCTATTACCTGCATAACCTTTTTAGCAGTTCCGCTTTTTAGTCCGTGATACACGCTAGACATAGTGTAAAGAGCTATCATCGAAAAGCCAAATATAAATGCACCTACTATTTTGTACGGGTCGCCTACTAAAAAAGCCTTGATTACACAAAAGGTTAAGGCAATAACACCAAAACCGCCGCCGACTATATGGGAGACCATATTAAATATTTCTTCTCCCTTTGTATAGTCTGGCAGCAGTCGGTCTTTAAGTTTTGTTCGCTTCAATCTTGCCACCTATTTACCTAACAGTCTATCCATTATGCTAGGACCGTGCTCAATAAATATACCGCTATCCTTAGCCGTTTTCTCTGTGAAGGTACTAGCACCCTCACACTTTTTGGCGCTGTCAAAAATAAGGTAGGGAACAGGCTCTCTGGAATGGGTTTTGATTTCAAGAGGTGTAGGATGATCGGGCATAATAAGAATTCTGAAATCCTCACCGCAACCGTTAAGATAATCAAGACATGGCTTTAAAATTCTTTGGTCGATAAGCTCGATAGCCTTAATTTTATTTTGTGCCTCGCCTCTGTGACCACACTCGTCGGGTGCTTCAACGTGGAGATATACTAAATCGTATCCCTCCTTGAAGGCATCAATTGCGGCTGCCGCTTTACCCTCAAAGTTTGTATCTATATATCCCGTAGCACCGCATACCTCGGGTGTCTTCATTCCGGCACATTTGCCAATGCCTTTGAGTAGGTCAACAGCACTTACAACACAGCCGCTGACACCGTTTTTATCCTTGAAATTTGCAATTTCAGGCTTGGTGCCCTCGCCCCAAAGCCAAATCGAGTTAGCAGGGCGTTTGCCGTTTTCTGTTCTTTGCTTGTTTACAGGATGGTCTTTTAGCAAATCGTAGCTTTTCTTCATAAGCTCGATTAACGGCTTAGCGTTTTCGGATTTGCTTAAATACTCACCTACAACCCTGCCGCTTATATCGTGGGGCGGTGTCATCTCGCCAAGGTCCGTAGTGCCATTGTTAACAACCAAGCAATGCCTGTAGCTGACGCCTGAGTAAAACGAGTATATTTCGTTACCGAAATTCTCCTCAACGGTTTTGATTATCTTAGCCGCTTCCTCGGTAGAAATATCGTCAGCACAGTAATCAACCATAGTTTTGTCCTCGTAATTTGTTTCATCGGATAGTGTTACGAGGTTGCATCTGAGTGTTACGTCGGTATCCTTTAGAGCTATACCTATTGAAGCTGCCTCGAGAGGCGAACGTCCCGTGTAGGAAACAAGTGGGTCATAGCCCATAACAGAGAGGTTTGCAACGTCACTTCCTGGCTTTAGTGAATCGGCAACGGTTTTGCAAAAACCGAGCTCAGCGCTTTTTGCTAAAGCGTCCATACAAGGCTTATTGGCACATTCCATAGGTGTTTTGTCTTGCAGTACAGGGTTTTTTGTATCCGCCATACCGTCACAAAGCAGTACCATATATTTCAAAGAAATCACTCCTTTATTTTTATTTACAATATTATACCAAAATTTAAGATCAATGTAAAGAAAAAAGACTTTATATTTATAGTGATTTATAGTATTATATTTACAGTATTTTAAAGTGAGGTTAAAAAATGCAGATTTTAAATCCTGAGGTATTATCTCCCGTAGGTTCATACGAAGCACTTGAAGCGGCAGTAAGAAGCGGCGCCGATGCTGTATATCTTGGTGCAAAGCAGTTCAGTGCGCGAAGAAATGCCGATAATTTTGATAATATGGAGCTTAAAAGTGCTGTAGCATATTGCAAGGTTAGAAACGTTAAAGTCTATCTTGCTGTTAATATTATGATAGGAAACGGAGAATTGGAGGATGCACTTAAGACCGTAAGACAGGGTGTAGAGTGCGGAATTGATGCCGTAATTATTGCCGATTTAGGACTAGCGCGTCTAATTCACAGCGCTTTTCCAAATCTTCAGCTACACGCCTCTACTCAAATGACAATACATTCACCATCTCCTTTAAAGTATTTAAAGACCTTAGGCTTTTCAAGGGTTGTGGCAGCCAGAGAAATGTCAAAATCTGCACTAGAAAATTTTTGTAAAGAGGCTAGTGCTTTAGGTATAGAGGTTGAGGTATTTGTTCACGGTGCGCTTTGTATGTGTGTTTCAGGTCAATGTCTGCTTTCCTCGGTAATAGGTGGCAGAAGCGGAAACAGGGGGCTTTGTGCAGGTCCTTGCCGTTTACCCTTTAAGGTTAAGGGCGGCACAGGCTATGATTTGAGCCTTAAGGATTTATCGCTTATTTCCTACGTTGACGAGCTAAAGAAAATGGGTGTAGCGTCACTTAAAATCGAGGGCAGAATGAAGCGCCCTGAATATATAGCCGCCGCTACAAAAGCCTTTCGCTTAGCGGTAGATAAAGAGCTTATACCAATCGAGTTATCCGATGCGCTAAACAGCGTTTTCACCCGTTCAGGATTTACCGACGGTTACTATAAAAACAAGTTGGGTAAAGATATGTTCGGTATCCGAACCGAGGGAGACGCCGAACTTTCCAAAAGCACCTTTTCTTATCTTCACGGACTTTACAGAAACGAGCGAAGCAGTGTGCCTGTAAAAATAACCGCCGAAATAAAGAAAAGCACACCGATATCGGTTACTTTTGATGACGGCAAAGAGAAAATAACAGTTTTAGGTGAGATACCTCAGATAGCCCAAAATAAACAGGCTACAAGCGAGGATGTTTTTAAGGCTTTAAATAAGCTGGGCGGAACACCTTATTTTGCTGATAATATCCATATTACTCTTGATGAGGGGCTTTTCGTGCCTGCTTCAGAGCTTAATAATTTAAGAAGACAGGCAGTAGAACTTTTAAGTGAGCAAAGAGCAAAAATAGAGTCAATAGAAGAATATGCTATAAAAACTGCCGAATCACAAGCCGATACCTGCCGCGAGGCAAAGATTTACGCAAGGTTTAGGAAGGTATCAGATATTCCTGAAAAATTAGGAAAGATAACAACTGTGATTTTACCCTTAGATGCAGAAATTCCCCAAAAGCTTGTTGAGGGAATAAGATATGCCGTTGAGCTTCCGCGTTGGATAGATAACGAGGAATATGTTTTAAACAGGCTGTCAGAGTTTAAAAATTCAGGCTTCTCAGCCGCGCTTTGTGGAACACTGGGCGCAGTTTCATTAGCCTTAACACAGGGTCTTGAAGTTATAGGCGGTATGGGACTGAACGTTTACAACAGCCAAAATGCAGACGTTTTAAAGGATTTCGGCGTAAATGAGACCGTTTTATCGGCTGAAATTTCTATAAAGGAAGCTAAAAAATTAAATCTCAAACTTAAAAAAGGAATATTTGCCTACGGCAGAATACCTCTTATGATGTTCAAAAACTGCCCTCTGAAAAACGGTGACGGTTGCAAAAACTGTAACAAAGAGGGGAAAATTACTGACCGAATGGGTGTGGAGTTCCCAATAATGTGTAGTGGAACCTATAGTGAGCTTTATAACTTTTTACCCACCTATATGGCGGATAAGTCGGACGATATTTCGGGTTTTGATTTTATACTTCTTTATTTTACAAACGAAGGCAATGAGCAAATAGAAAAACTTATTGAAGAGTATACCTTTGGCGCTCTGCCTGAGGGCAATTTTACACGTGGACTTTATTATAGAAATATACTTTAAAACAGTCCAAAATTTTCTAAAAAAATGCTTGACTTTTGCGGACAACTGGTATATAATTAATCATTACTAATGATGATGGGGGATTTTGCGCCTTTTTTGGCTTTTTGCTACAATTTAGCGGTCAAAAAGTCCTAAAAAAAGCCCTGATTCAGCGTAATTTTAAACACTTTGGCTAAGTTGTGCCAAATCCCCAAAGTTTAGGATTACAAAAAATTTTTAGGAGTGATTGTCAACCTATGGATTCTATGTCTATGGTAAAACCTGTCCAATTGGGTAAAAACACTCGTATGACCTTTTCTAAAATCAATGAAGTTATTGATATGCCTAACCTCATTGAAATCCAGAAGGATTCATACAATTGGTTTATAACCGAAGGCTTAAAAGAAGTCTTTAAGGATATGGACGCTATTACCGACTACAGCGGTAACCTAGAGCTATCCTTTATTGACTACCGTATTGATGAGCAACCAAAATATGACGTAACCGAATGCAAGTCGCGAGATACCACCTATGCGGCTCCTCTTCGCGTTACAGCAAGACTTGTTAACAACGAAACAGGTGAAATCAAGGAAAGCGAAGTGTTTATGGGCGATTTCCCGCTTATGACCGATTCTGGCACCTTTGTTATCAACGGCGCTGAACGTGCTATCGTTTCACAGCTTGTTCGTTCACCTGGTGTATACTATGACGTTAAGGCTGATGAAAAAACAGGTAAAAAGCTGTTTTCATCCACAATCATTCCAAACCGCGGTGCGTGGCTTGAATATGAAACATCCCCAACAGATGCTTTATACGTTCGTATCGATAAGAACAGAAAGCTTCCTATCACGGTATTTTTACGCGCGTTAGGTCTTGAAAGCAATCAGCAGATAAGAGAGCTTTTAGGTGAGGACGAGCGTCTTAGCGCTACGCTTGAAATTGATGAAACTAAAAATCAAGAGGATGCACTTGTTGAGGTTTACAAAAAGCTTCGTCCGAGTGAGCCTGTAACTATCGAGGGCGCAAAGACCTATATTGCACAGTTGTTCTTTGATGCTCGCCGTTACGACCTTTCAAGAGTAGGCAGATACAAGTATAATAAAAAGCTGGCTATCGGTGCCCGTATTAGAGGTAAGGTGCTCTCCCGTCCGGTTGTTGACCCTGAGACTGGTGAGATTTTAGCCGAGCCCGATACCGCCGTATCAAAAGAGTTAGCTGCTCTTATTGAAACTAAGGGCGTTAGCGAGGCATATATTAACGTTCAGGATTTCGAAGGCAAAGTTACCGAAGTTAAGATTATTTCAAACGGTATGGTAAACCTTGCTGATTTCGTTGACCTTACAGCCGAAGAAATTGCCGAGCTTGATGCTCAGGGAATTAACGAGCTCGTAAGCTACAACGTTCTTAAGGAAATCCTCTCAGAAGGTCTTTCTAAGGAAGAGTTAAAGGTAGCTTTAGTTGATGCTGCGGACGCTCTTATTCCAAAGCACATTACGCTTGACGATATCTTTGCGTCGGTTAACTATTTCCTCGGTCTTCCACATGACGTTGGCAATATTGACGATATAGACCACCTCGGCAACCGTCGTATCCGTTCGGTAGGTGAGCTTTTACAGAATCAGTTCCGTATTGGCTTCTCAAGAATGGAAAGAGTTGTAAGAGAAAAGATGACTCTTCAGTCGCAGGATGCTGAAAATATCACTCCTCAGTCACTTATTAATATCCGTCCTGTAGTTGCGGCTATTAAGGAATTCTTTGGTTCATCTCCGCTTTCTCAGTTTATGGACCAGACAAACCCACTTTCCGAGCTTACACATAAGCGTCGTCTATCAGCACTCGGCCCTGGCGGTCTTTCACGTGACCGTGCAGGCTTCGACGTGCGTGACGTTCACTATACACACTACGGCCGTATGTGTCCTATCGAGACACCTGAAGGTCCTAACATCGGTCTTATTTCTTATCTTGCTACCTTTGCAAAAATCAATAAATACGGATTTATTGAAGCTCCTTTCCGCAAGGTTGATAAGGAAACAGGCAGAGTAACCGATGAGGTTTATTATTTGACTGCTGACCAAGAGGACGATTACATCGTAGCTCAGGCTAATGAGCCACTCGATGAAAACGGCTACTTTGTTCACAAAAAGGTTAACGCACGTTATCGCGATGAGTTCCAGGAAATTGAAGCCTCTAAGGCTGAGTTTATGGACGTTTCACCTAAGATGGTTGTGTCTGTAGCTACCGCTATGATACCATTCCTTGAGAACGATGATACAAACCGTGCACTTATGGGTTCAAACATGCAGAAGCAGGCTGTTCCGCTACTTCGTCCTGAAAACCCAATTGTTGCAACGGGTATGGAATACAAGGCCGCAGTTGACTCGGGCGTTGTAGTACTAGCTCGTCGTGCAGGTGTTGTAACCTACGTTAGCGCTGATATCATTAAGATAAGAGCTAAGAATGGTGAAATTGATGAGTACAACCTCATTAAGTTCTTGCGTTCTAACCATGGTACTTGTATA
>JAZLAD010000123.1:0-7535 GCA_045613005.1 Acutalibacteraceae bacterium
AAGCCTTGACCGTAGATAGATATACTGTCGTCAGGGCCTGCCTGTTCGGTTACAGAGCCTATTTCGGGTGCGTTTTTAAAGCCTTCCTCTTTAAACTCTGCAATAAATTTATCCGATATTTCATCGGTTGGAATAAAGACACAGGGGTTTGGAAATTCCTTTAAAAGCATTGCGTTTTCTGTTACGATTGGTGCAGGAAAATTTTTAGTGTTTAATTTTTCGTTTTTCATATGGCAACCTCTTTATTTTAATTTTGCTTTTGATTTTATTCAGAATAGTATATCGGCTGTTCGGGCCATTTTCCGCTGTTATGATACTGATTTTCGAATAAAACGTCCTCTGCCGGAGCGTTTTCTACGCCGTCACAGGTGTTATTTCTAAGCACCGTGTTTTTCTGAGAGAAGCATACGTTAATATGTCCCATGGGCGAATTACTTATGGTGTTATTTTCAACTATAACGTCGTTTAGCCAATATCTCGTACTCAGTATGTGGGGAGCCTCCCAATAGTCTCTGCCCACAACTATTCCTACACCGCTTAGGTTTTCGGCGGCAGCAGTTACCGTGTCGTTAGTATCGGGTCTGCCCGAATACTGCTTGGAATCGCTTATCGTGTTATTCCTAAGTATTGTGCAAATCTCTAAATTCACAACAGGGTCCTCTTGTGCGTCCATTCCGTTGATGGTTATAGACGGGAAGTTCCAGATGCCGTATCGGGTGTTTGATATCGTGTTGTTCATTATAAGCATACCTGAGAACATATTAAAGTTAAAATCCATCGTAACGGTTTCGCCCTTAAAGGTATATTCCCTCATATTGTAGTGGGGATTGAGCGCCACGCCCACCTGCATTTGCGAGAAATTATTTCGGTCGATTACAGTGCCGAGCATTGTAGCATAAGCATTTACACCGTTAGTGGAATTGTAATTTCTATAATACATCTTGGGCCCTTCGATAGTGTTGTTGTAAACCACAGGCTCTAAGAATGCGGGGGCTACGACAAAAACGCTGCTTTCATCAGGCAAAACGTCCCACGTTTTGTCAAGCGTTAGGGTAAAGTCTGAGTGTGTCTTAGTAATCACTCGCCACTGTCCCTGACCCTTGCCTTTTGCTATAATTACAGCCTGACCGATAAAGCTTTTGTCGGCTGCCGCGGTTTGTAACACTCCGCTATCGTCGGTAATAAAACCGCTGAATTTATAGGTTTTGGAAGTAGGGTCCCAAACCCATTTATCCTCCAGCATCTCGTCAAGGCGAAGTGTGTTGCCGTCCTCGTTATAGGTAGCCTTTCCCAGATACATTAAGGTCTGCTCTTCAAAAAGAATATGCTCACCCGAGTTATAGTTAAGCTCTCCTACCCTCGAGGCTGTGTTATTCATCACGTAATGACTCTTAACAGGTCCTGCCCAGCTTTGCATAACAATAGTTCTTCCAAAGGTTTTATCCCCCGTCAGCACGTGACCGTCAGGGTCGGTTACCTCGTCCATTCCGTAAATTCTATTATTGCTGATATCTACGTTTTCAGAGGAATTATCAAAAATCGCGCAGGGTCCGCTATTGCCGCATATTACCCAGGTGCCCACAAAGGTATTGCCGCTAATAAAGCCACCGTCCATGCCCTTACTTATAATTTCCTTCGGTGTTTCAAAATAGCAATTTGTAATTTCGGCGCGGTCGGTTTCAACCCAAATAGGTGCGCTTCCCTTGTTGCTTGTAGCATAAAACTCGTGATTTTTACCGTATTTTTCGTGGTTTAATTGCTGTACAGATTCGCTGAAATATATGCAGTTTGTTATGTTGCTGTAGCATCGGTTTATTATAAAGCTGCAATCCCTCACCTTAAACTGTCCCGATATGCCTGTATCGGCAGCATCTGTTGCCTTGATAAAGGTTCCGTGAGCGTAGTTTATATCGTAATTGGACGGCGCTTGAACGTCGGCACAGTTTTTTGCTCCTAAAACGTAATCGGTAAAGGTAAGGCCCGAAAATTCACAGGGAATAGCCGATACGTCGAAGGCGGCGGTGCTGTTAGGATTTGAGTCTAAATCTCCGTAAGCTAACGAATTGCCCATACTTCTGTTCTTTGCAAACACGCCTACTATTTTAACCTTTTCCTTATCTTCACCTACAAAGCGAAGGCTCTTGTTTACAAGTATTCGGTTTCTTATTTCATACGTACCCGCAGGGAAATATATGGTATCGCCGCTATTTGCCTTTAGTATTATTCTTCTGATTTCGGTGTCGGTAGCCTTGCCGTCTGTAAGCGGAATGGTATGGGTTGTTCCGTTCCAGACAATCTCTGCATCCGTATCATACTCGATTTCCATAGGATTTGACCAGCCGTAGCCTCCCCCGTGACCGTTGTGCACCCATACCTTATAGCTTCCACCGTCGGTTAAGCCCTCGGGCAATTTTATTGTTATTCTATACGGCGTAGCCTCTGTTACGGTTGCCTCATAATATCCCTTTTGGTCGGTAAGGTAAACGTTGGACTTAGCGTTTTCGCCGTCAGCATTATTTGTTGTTAAAAACTTGCCGTAAATTCTGATTTGAGTATTTTTAGATGCCTTGGACGAGCTGATCCACGAAAGCTTAGGCGCATTAACCCTAACCGGAGCGCTTTTTTTACCGTTTTTGCCCTTAATCCAGATTATGTACATACTGTAATCGAAAGCTTTATCGATAACAGCGTTTATAAAATCCTCGCGCCCTGACGTAACGCTTAAAGTCTTTGTTACACCCTTGCCGTTTTTAAGACCAAAGGCATAAACCGTAGCGTCCTCAAAGCCTGTGCCGTAAATAGACACACTATCACCGGGTCCCGCCTGTTCGGTTATAGTGCTTATTTGCGGAGCGTTTTTATCCACCTTGCCCCAAAAATCAGGGTTGAATTTCTCGGAAAAATCAGTGGTGGGAATAGCCACTTGCGGTGCGGCAAACTCCTTTAAAAGCTCGGGGTTTTCCACCATTACGGGTGAAGGACTGGCCTCGACTATCACCGGTACGATAAAAACCGTAGCAAGTGCCAGTATTACCACCGCTAACATTACGGATATATATATGTAAATTTGCTTTTTTGAGAATTTAAACTTCATAAAGCCCCTCTTTAAATCTTTTTTAGGTATTATATCATATCTTATGTAACACTTCAACCAAAAGCCGATTTTTTCTTTGCAATAAAAAAGCGGAGAAGCTTATTGCTTAGCTTCTCCATTAATTTTTCTGTTTTTTTAATTGCTTTATTTCTTACCGAACAAATCGGGGTCGATGTTAAAGCCTCCCTCAAAATTTTGGTTTTTAGGCAGGATTTCTTCATCGTCGAAGAGTATAGTTTTAGGCTCATAGTCCTCCTGCGTTGAGTAAATATCTAAAACCGCCTCCTCGATATCCTCCTTACGCCAATTCTTTATAAGCATTTCGCCCTCGGGATATACCGTGCGCGGATGCTTTTTATTTATATAAAGTGTGGAGGCCAAGAAGTAAATAAGGAAGAAGCTAACACCGATTACGGTAATTCCTATACCCTCTATAAGATACGGAGTATTGTAATCAAAGCGGATGGTGGAGTCGCCCTTTGGTACTACAACCGCCATAAAGCCCTTGTTTACCTTTTCGATTTCCACCTTCTCACCATTAACGGTCGCCGACCAACCCTCGTCGTAAGGAATTGAGAAGAAGAGAAGACTCTCTTTCTCTCTTGAAATGGTAGCGGTAAAGCCCTTGTTATCGGTCTTAAAGGTTGAAACCGAATTGTTGCGTAAAATTTCACAGTCAATACTCAAACGCTCGTCGGTCAGCTGATAAAGCGGCGGCTGTGCACTAGGCGCTGTTTCCTGTGTATCGTCATCCTGCAGACTTCCGTTTTCAAGCTCAATACTGTGCTGATAATCGTTGTTGTTATAGGATACGTCCTCAATATTATCAAGAATTGCGCTGTATCTTGCTATTTGCTCTTTGGTGAGCAGCACAGCCTTCAGCATCATACGAACCCTTGCATCCTCGTAAAAGGTGGTACAGTATTCCTCGGTCATAAAATTATCGTAGCAAAAGCCCATAGGCACGAAGTTTTCGTTTTGGTAGATATAATATCCGCTTTGCGTTCCTAAATATTCAAAGCCTGTCATTCTGGGATAGCCTGTTTCGGTTAAGAACGACTCACCGTCTACACGGTTTAAGAGATACCTTACCGACAAAAAGCTTCTGAGTGCCTCCTGATAGGTTTCGGGGCGGCTTCCCACCGAACGCTCAACGTCGATAAAATCGTAAAACTCAAATATCGATACCGGCACTACCGAGTGAAAGGCGTTTATGGTAGGATAACCTAAATACATACCCGTATTATCGATACCGTCATAGGTGTCAATTCTGTAATAGGTATCTTTGGGTAGGTCTACCTTTCCTTCGATAAGGTTAGGAATAACCTCGTTTTTGATATCGTAGGCGTGACCTCTGCCCGTTGCTATGAATACGTTTGCAAAAATCACCGATACCACGCAAACGCAGACAATCGATACCTTAAAAAACGCTTGCTTGTTTGATTTCCTGATTTTCAAGAGGAAATAAAGCACCGCTAACGAAACAAGCGCAATAGCACAGGCAATCCAAAATCTGGCGGTATAAAAATCATCGTCTTGAGTATACAAGCCGAAAACGTAGGTAACCTCTTCTCCTTCATACTGCCTTTGCGGGAAAAAGCCCAACACAAGACTTACGGCAAGGGTTATACCGAACACCCATTTAAAGCCGAATTTCCAATCCGCCTTTAAATCCTCTGCCATAACGGCGGTGGCAAGGCTCATTATAAGGATGGGCATATAGAACCAACGCGCATAGTAGCAGGAATTAAAGGCATAAAACGCGCTGTTGAGTATTGGTACCATGGCCATAAAGATACAAATTCCGAGAACGCGGTTAATCCAACTGCCCTTTCGTGTTTTAAAGTGAGCAAAAACACCTACCATACTAAACAGCGGCAGCCATCCGCCAAGAGAAGCCCACTTAACCTCTGCACCGGGGAAGAATACGGGACGTGCAGGAATATCGGGTGGGAAGAAGAAGCACTGCAATACGTTAAGGTAAATCTGCTCTCTGCCGTAGGTTATAGCATCCCAACCGAGTAAAATATCACTTATTCGGCTATTGTTCATAATTGCGGCAAGGGAAGGCACCAACAGTCCCGCCGCTATCATAACGCCGAGAAGTGCCTCGAGAAGCATACATAAAAATCTAGTAATTTTAATCTTGATTGCCTTTGAAAACAGCCTTACAAAGAAGTAAATTATACAGAAAACAACCATTCCGAAGAAGAAAAAGTAGTTAACTATAGCACACATTGCAACCGCCAGACAAAATACGCCGCGGCGGTTTTCGGTAATAAACATTTCGAGCGCCAATAAAAGCAACGGGAAAAATACAATCGGCTCGTGGAAATGGTTAAAGAAAATATTATATACAGCAAAGCCCGAAAAGGCGTATAAAAGACCGCCGAGAGATGCCGCCATAGGAGTTTTGGTAAAGCGTCTTATATAAAGGTAGCCCGTAAACGCGGCACAGGCAAACTTTAAAATAAGCAGCGGCGCCAAAAGATATGGCACAAAGCTGTTAGGAAAAGGTATCGTCAGCCAGAAAAACGGACTGCCCAAAAGATAAAAGCTGTAAGAGCCTATAAAGTTAGCGCCAAGGTCGGTAGTGTGGCTCCAATAAACGTTACCGCCTTTAACAGCCTCGTGGCACATTTGGTAAAAGGGGATTTGCTGAACGGTATAGTCACCGTAAAACACAAAATATCCGCCGTCCATAATCATATACGGAAGAAAGAAGGCTGTAGCAACACCGAGTGCTATTAAAAAGGTAAAAAGTCCCTTTTCCTTTTGAGGTGTCAGCGTTGTAAGCTTAGCTTCGGAAAATCTCATTTTTATCCCCCTTTAAAACTTAAATTTAAAGAAAATAAATATACATATTGCTATTATAACAAAAAATGATATAATATTCAATAAGATAAAACAAATTAATTAAAGGATGATAAAAAATGCCTTCTCATTTTTACGCAATGCTATCAAGAATGAAAAATATCTACCGTTGGGGACTTATGCGAAACACAAGAAAGGAAAATTTAAGTGAGCATAGCCTAGAGGTTGCGTTAATCGCCCACGCGTTAGCGGTTATAAGAAATAAACGCTTTGGCGGGAATTTAAATGCAGAGCGTATAGCTACTGCCGCTATGTTTCACGATACCTCGGAAATTATTACAGGCGATATGCCAACCCCTATTAAGTATTTTAACGAGGATATAAAGGATGCCTTTAAGCAGATAGAAGCACTTGCAGACGATAAGCTGATACACCTTCTCCCCGAGGATTTAAGGGACGATTTTTACACCCTTTATAACCCTACCGATGAGGAAAAGAAGATAATAAAGGCGGCAGATAAGCTGTCGGCACTTATAAAGTGTATCGAAGAAAACGCAATAGGCAACCGCGAATTTATCTGTGCCGAAGAGGCAACAAGAAAATCGATAGACAGCTTCGATATGCCCGAAGTAAAGGTCTTTTTGGAGGAATTTATACCCAGCTTCTCGTTAACACTCGACGAGCAGAGGATATAAAATAAGAAAAAACAATAAAAGAGAAGATTCGTAAGGACAACGAGTCTTCTCTTTATTTTATATTAATTTGCATTTAAAAAACTCTTGACAAATCGGTCTACATAGTGTAGACTAAAGATAGTCTACAAGATGTAAACCACGGAGGTGCATTATGAACGATTATCAGATGGGGGCTGTTGAGTCCCGTTTTGCCGACATTATTTGGGAAAATGAACCTATTTCTTCCACCGAGCTTTCAAAGAAAAGTGAAGAACTTTTAAAATGGAAGAAATCTACCACCTACACCGTTTTAAAAAGACTTTGCGACAAAGGTATTTTTGAAAACAACAAGGGTGAGGTGACGTCGCTCATTTCAAAACAAGAGTTTTATTCTGTCAGGAGTGAAAGGTTTGTTGAGGAAACCTTTTCAGGCTCACTTCCTGCTTTTTTAGCCGCTTTTACAGCGAGAAAGAGTCTAACTCCCGACGAGGTAGCGCAGCTTAAAAAAATGGTTGCTGAATACGAGGAGGAATAACAATGGAAGCTATATTCCTTAAACTATTAAATATGAGCATAACTGCAAGCTGGCTGGTTTTAGCAGTATTTGTTCTTCGTCTGTTGCTTAAAAAAGCGCCGAGATACATATCTGTAATTTTGTGGGCGATGGTCGGAGTAAGGCTTATTTGTCCCTTTTCCTTTGAGAGCGTTTTAAGCCTGATACCGAGTGCCGAAACGGTGCCGCAAAATATTATTTATTCTAATTCCCCCGCGATTGAAAGCGGTGTGCCGATTATAAATCATACTATAAATCAGGTTATAACAGAAAACCTGACGCCGACACCGGAAGCTAGTGCAAATCCTATGCAGATAATAGCTTTTGTGGCTACTGTTGTTTGGATTTTAGGCGTTCTTGTAATGATTTTTTACACCGTTTTCTCATATCTTCGTATCGA
>JAZLAD010000124.1:0-15383 GCA_045613005.1 Acutalibacteraceae bacterium
TCTGCAGCGCAAACGGTAGCCGCTAAAACGTCAGGCTCGGTTGTGGGCATTAGAACAACCACGTCGGTTTCAAGCTTCTTCGGAGGAAGCAGTGAGTCAACAGGCGAAGGCTCGGGTGTACTTTATACCGAGCAGGGGCACATTATCACAAACTATCACGTTATAAGTGATGCTATATCATCAAGCAGATCAAAAATTGAGGTTTTCTTTGATAACTGCAACACAGAGCCTTATACGGCTACGGTTATAGGCTACAACATTTCAACCGACCTGGCGGTTATAAAAATTACTCCTAACGGCAGAAAACCACTAGAGCTTGGAAATTCCGATAAACTGGCTATCGGTCAGTTTGCGATAACTATGGGTGCTCCCGGCGGTCTTGAATTTATGGGCAGTGTTACCTACGGAATAATAAGCGGTCTTGATAGAGTAGTTTCGTCCGATTCAACAATAGGCTTAATACAAACCGATGCCGCTATTAACCCCGGTAATTCAGGCGGAGCTTTGCTTGACAGTGAGGGAAGACTTATTGGTATTAACTCTTCAAAAATCGCTTCTGTAGAGTTTGAGGGAATGGGCTTTGCTATTCCTATAAATACGGTTGTTGAGGTTTGCAATAACATAATTCAAAAGAAGGGCTACGGCGAGGCTTATATAGGTATTACAATAAGCGAGAAGTATACAGCCGATGTCTTAAAGAGCTATGGATATCCCTCGGGCGCAGTTGTCTCAAGCGTTGCGGACGGTAGCCCTGCGGCATCTGCAGGAATAAGGCGCGGTGATATTATTACCGAATTTGCAAGCGTTAAGATAACTGAATTTGACGTATACTATGAGACTCTTGCAAAATGTAAATCAGGACAAACGGTTGAAGTTAAGGTATACCGCGGAGGAAAAAATTACAAAACAAATATCACTGTAATTTCAAATACAGCATCATAAAAACAACGCTCCCAAAAGCCTGGGAGCGTGGTTTTTATGTTATTTTGCTTAGTTTAATCTTTAGATTTACAAGGTCACGGATGTCTACCTTGCCGTCGTCGTTTACATCATAATCGTACAAGGGGTAGTTTTCTTTACCTAAGATACGATTTATAAGGTTTGTAATGTCGTTGGCATTAATTATACCGTCACCGTTTACGTCGCCTATTACCTCATTGACTTTACTATCATTACTGATAAAAGCATCAAGAGCTGCATTCAGATCTATTTTACCGCTTATAATATCCTTAACGTCTATCTCTATATCAGCATTAGGATCAGGGTCTTTATACTCACTTCCAAAAACGTAGTCCTTGTATTCTAGCTTTGGAAGGTTGTTAAGATCGTAAAGCAGATTGCCGTCAAGGTCGTAAACCTTTCCTGTGGTTTTGTTGTGCTTTACAAGTTGAAAATCATCAAAATCTGTGTTTTGGAAAATAGAAGCATTGGCGGTAGATTGAAACTGAACACTGAAATAAACGATAGGATATGTTCCCGTTGGCTCTTTTATAGGGTTAGAAGAGCGTATTAAAGAGATATTCCAGCCTTCGTCGTCTTCCTCGTCAACAACCCATATGGTAAGAGGGGACATACCGTCGTTTCCTGCAACGTCTATAGTTCTCCAGTCACTAGCCTCGTTTTTAACCTCGTGAAGCTCGGTGATAGAGCCTGTAACAGCTCTTAAATGATTTTTATTTCTCCATTTAAAAAGCAGACCTACGGTATCGCCCGTTTTAAACTTTGAATTTGTAAACTTAATGCTTGATATACCTGAATGTTCCTTTGTGCCTATAATGGTGCCGTAGGTGTTTCCGCTGCTGTCGGTATTCATTTTAACCTGTGAACTGTTATCATGCCAAAACTCGTAACCCTTTTGAAAATCAAGATTCGGGTGACCGTCAACATCAGGGTAACCGTACTGAATGGACGGATGATAAAATCTGTAATAGTCAAACGGTTTTACAACACCGGTATCAAACGAGCCGTAGCCCTGAGTTTTATATGCGTTAAGGGCAGAAGGGTTGAAATTAGGCTTATAGCTTTCTTCGGCAAATAAGGTAACAAGTGAGCCGATTAAAACGACAAGTGAAAAGGAAAGGATTAAAACGCTGATTGAATTTTTTAGTTTTTTCATCACTTTATCCTCCTCAGTATTCCGTTTCTATAGGACCTAGGTTTTGCGCGGTGATTTTCATATCTGCCTTTTTGCCACCGTTTATGTTGTTTCGGAATATATTATTGGCTTGATTTTCATAGAAAACTATATCACCCGCAACGCAGTTTGATAAATCGTTAGACTCAATGAGGTTCGAAACACACCAGTTACCAAACCAATTAGAAGTGGCAGGTCCCATTCTGATACCTATACCGCCCGAACCTTTTTTATCATCTGTGGCAAAGTCCAAAACGTCCTTAACTGTGTTTTTTCTAATTAGGTTGCCGAATGCGATTTCGCCAACCACGGGGGCGTGTTTATCGTTGCCTGAGGTGGAGATGGTCATAGCTATACCTCTGCCTACGTTTTCTAAACGGTTTCGGTCAAAGTAACTCCAGGCAATTACGCATCTAGCATTTGACTCCTGACCCGCAGTAACGTTGTTGTAATAAAACGGTGTGATTTCGATGCCGAAGCTAGTGTTTTTTATTACGTTAAAGCTATAGAACATATTATGTATGTTGCCGTATGCCTGAAGTCCCATAGTAGAGCTTGGTACCTCTTGCCAGTTGGTGTGTCCGTCAATGTCATTGTAGCATACAAAGGCGTTAAGGAAGCCGTGATTAACCAACACGCGACTGGTCTCATCGGGAATAATGTCCCAAGGTCTGTCAACCTCTATAGTTTCACCGTTTACTGCTTTGACTTTACGGTATTGACCTTTTCCTTTGCCCGAAATTATTGTTATAACGTTTCTTACAGTTATTTCGTTTTTATCTGACGGAATTAGAGTTGTGACCGTAGCAGTAGAGCTTTTAACGTTGCCGTCAAGACGGTATCCAATATTCTCATACATTATTATTTCGCCTGCGCCAAAGGTTGATATACCCGCGCGTCTTATTTTATTATGCGAAATATAGGTGTTGCGCGCCCAACCTTGACAGGCAAATACACGTCCTGCGGTAAGAGAGTCGGTCACAAGCTTACCCGAGCCTTCTTTTGGTGCACCGCCGCCCGTAACTGAATTGTTGCTAACGTCTAAAAATTCAACGTTTGTAAACAGTGCGTTTGCAAACTGATAATAAAGTCCGCAATAAATATTCATTATAGCGGTATTATTCCTTAAATAAATTTTTCTGCCGTTATCAACCTGCATCATACCTGTAGCGTTAAAATAGTTATCCTCTACAAAAACACCGTAAGCATTATTAACATAAATAGGGAAGTTTGAGGAGCGCGATTTAGAGGTTACAGACTGAATTACAGCGTTCGCGTGGAAATAAAGACCGTATACACCTGTTTCGTTATTCGAGTATCTGTAGTCTACAAAATAGCCCTTTAATTTGCCCGTAGTTCGTTTTTGCTCAAAGCAAATTCCAGCGATTTCGCAAGGACCCTTTCTGATTTCAAGAGCGCCACCGCTTATATTATAACCCGCAAAAATTTTGGTTTTATCAGCGCCTGCACCTAAAATCCTAACGCTTTTGGATATTGTAACCTTAGAGGACAAAAGATAAGAGCCGGGAGGAAAGTAGATGGTATCTCCGTCTTTAAGGTCTTTTACAAGATTAGTTAAAGCTACAGAGTCGTCGTTGCTGAGTGCTTTAGGGTCTGCACCGTAGTCTACAACGTTAAGTATATTTCCGCTAAAGTTTACGGCAGGCTTATCGAGATATTCCACAAGGCTTTCACTTTCGGCAAAGCCTTCCTTTCCGCCGTGACCGTTATGTATTAAAACCTTGTATTTTTTACCGTTTGTAAGCGTATTGGGTATTATAATTTCAACCTTACCTGCGTCGGCAAAGGCAACCGATACCTGTGCATATTCCATACCGTCCTCAGAAACGAGATAAGCAGTGGTGTTTTTGCCATTATCGGTAGTAAGGTTTTCGCCTAAAACAGTGAGGCTTTGACCTGATGTAAGCTTATACACGCCTATATTCCAAATTGAAGGCTTGTTAACGGTTTTAATATCACTTGTACCCGAAGCGTTTTTAGCATAAACACCGTATACACCGTATTCTAAATCCTCATCTATAAGCACAGATGCGTAGTTATCGTCAACAAGTGTAAATTTAGCCTCTGCTGACTTTCCGTTGTCTTTTCCGCTTTGGGAGTAAACGTAGAATTTTACACCCGCCTTTTCAAACCCCTCACCCGATACCATAATGCTGTCACCGGGATAGGCGTGTTTGGAAATTTCGGCAATAATTGGTGCATTCTGTTCCTGTTTGATATCGGGAAGTTCGAAAACATCGCCAACGGGTTGCGGAGCACCATTTTTAACAGACGTATCAATATTTGAAGTGGTGCTGTAACTACCTGAAACACTGAGGTTAATTTTGTATGAATTATTTCCGATATTATTACCAGTGTTTGTGGTACCGATATTGTTTTTGAGCAATTGTTCTGTCTGATCACAGGATACAAAGCAAAGCATCATAAAAACAGCAAAGAAAAGGCATAGGATTCTTTTCATGACAACAGTCACACCCTTTTATTTTAAAATCTAAATAACCAGAATACAAAATAAATTTAGCATATTATCTTTAAAAAGTCAAAGCTTTTTAGACAAAAGGGGATAGGAAAAGCTCCCAAGTTTTTAATTGGGAGCTTTTTGAATTTCAAGTGTTAATTATTCTTCTGTGGTTTCTTCTGCTGTCTCTTCTGCGGGAGCTTCTGTCTCCTCAACAGGTGCTACAGCTTTTTTCTTTTTGCTAACAACAATTATAACAACTACTACTGCAAGAATCAGAACAACGCCTGCTGCAATAACGATCCAAATCCAAAGAGCGATGCCCTGGTTATCGTCACCATTATCATCGTCGCCGTTTGCAGCATTGTTAAGATCAATCTTACCGCTTAAAAGGTCGTTAACGTCTACTTTAATCTTAGCGTTAGGATCCTTTTCGGAAAGGTCGCCCCAAAGATAGTCAGGGTCATTACGTGTAGGCAGAGAGTTTAGGTTGTAAAGTCTGTTTCCATCAAGATCGTTGATGATACCGGTTGTTTTATTATATTTTACAAGCTGAATATCGTCAAAATCAGTACCGTTGAAAATTTCAGGATTGATTCTTGACTGCATACAAAGGTAGAAATAATAGTTAGACTGATAATCAGTACCGGGATCTAAAACGTCGTGGTAAACCTGGGTTAGGGAGATGTGCCATTCTTTATCGTCATCATCGTCTGCA
Source organism: Acutalibacteraceae bacterium (assembly GCA_045613005.1). Taxonomy (GTDB): domain Bacteria; phylum Bacillota; class Clostridia; order Oscillospirales; family Acutalibacteraceae; genus UBA737. The sequence continues at coordinate 5,332 of JAZLAD010000124.1, forward strand.
CGCCAGATAACCTTATCGCCAAGACCTGAGGCACTATAGTGAACTAACTGATGTTCTTCTTTGAAGGTGCTTTCGTCGTTTGGCCTGTCAACGCTGTATAACATCTGTATAACTTTAGGCTCTGAGTCGTTTGAGTGTGATACGTTTCTCCACTTGTAAAGTACGGCTATGCTATCACCGGGTTGGATTCTGGAATCAGTAAACTTAACGGTGTAGCAGCCCTTGTACTCTTCTTGAGTTGTAACGGTAAGATACTTGTTTTGAGTACCTTCCTTAGTAGTTTCTGAGTTGATTTTGAAATTGTCGGTATGAACCCAATACTGCCAACCCTTTTCAAAGTTAAGATTTGGGTGACCTATAACGCTTGGTTCACCATACTGAACTGATGGGTAATATTTATATACCATAGTCAATTGGCTTGCATCTATAGTTACACCCTTATCAGCGGTACCGTATTTTTGTGTGTTGTATGTATTGAGAGCAACACTATTGAATTTTACGGTATCAGCAGATACCGTGAACATACAGCCAACTAATATAACAAGGGAAAGTGCAAGAGTTAAAACGCTGATTATAATATTTTTAGTGTTTTTCATTTTCTATTTCCCCCTTAATTAGTATGCAGTCTCAATAGGACCTGCACAGCCGTCGGTAACATTGTAACGGGCCTTAGTGCCGCTTCCGTTTGTATTGTTGCGGAAGATATTGCCGTATTGGTTCTTATAGAATATTACGTCGTCAACACAGTTTGTAAAGGTGTTGGCTTCATAAAGGTTACCTGTACACCATTCACCAGGCCAGTTTGCTTTAGCTGTACTGCTACCTGCCTGACCCATTCTCATACCAAGGCCGCCGCTACCCTTACGGTCGCCGTCTGTCCAAGGAGAGATATCCTTGATATTGTTTGCTCTGAATACGTTACCGAAGCAGATTTCACCTACGTTATCATCACTAGGTGTAGCAGAGGTGGTCTGAATTGCCATTGTTATAGCTCTACCCATTTTTTCTAAAGTGTTGCGGTCAAACTGGTTCCAAGCAATTACGCAACGAGCATTTGATTCCTGAGTTCCTGTGATATCCTTGTAGTAGAAAGGTGTGATATCCATACCTGTTGAGGTATTCTTTACTTTATTGTTGCAGTAGAACATATTGTGGATAGCACCATATGCCTGAAGACCTGTTGTAGCACCCGGAACCTCGTTCCAGTTAGCGTGACCGTCAAGCTCGTTGTAGCAAACAAAGGCATTAATAAAGGCTTTATTAACAATAACGTGGCTGGTGGAATCAGGGACAATATCCCAAGGTCTGTCAACGGTTACGGTTGACTTTAATTTCTTGGTGATAACACGGTATTGACCTCTGCCTTTACCGCCTACGATACTGATAACAGCTCCTACACCCATTTGGTTCTTATCGCTCTTTGTAACGGTTGTGGTGGTGTCTGTAGAGGTATCTACCTTACCGTCGTAAAGATATGCAACGTTTTCGTACATTATTATTTCACCGGAGTTGGTATTTGGTATACCTGCACGGCGAACTTTATTGTGACAAATGTAGGTGTTTGCGGTCCAACCCTGACAGGTGAAAACACGACCTGCTGTAAGGGTATCGGTTTCAAGCTTACCGGGACCATCCTTTGGATCTGCAGGCGCACCGGCACCGGTAACCTCGTTATTGCTTACGTCAAGGAAGTCAACGTTGGTAAAGAGAGAGTTAGTAATCTGATAGTAAACACCGCAATAAATATTCATTGTAGCCTTGTTGTTTCTAAGATATACCTTATTACCGTTAGAAACGTAAAGCATACCTGTAGCATCATAGTAGTTATCTTCAACTATTATACCATAGCCTGAGTTTACCATAAGGCTATAGTTTGAGGAACGTGATTTAGCGGTTACAGTCTGAATTACTTGGTTTGCGTGGAAATAAAGACTGTACATACCGGTATCTGAATTGCTTGTGGTCATATCGAGTACGTAGCCCTTTAATTTACCCTTAGTACGCTTCTGCTCGAAACGAATACCAGTAATTTCGCAAGGACCGGTAGTTATATTGAATACACCGCCGCTTACGTTGTAACCTATGTAAATGGTTGTTTTATCTGCGCCTGCACCTAAAATTTTAACACTCTTGCTGATTGTTATAGGAGATGCTAACAAATATGAACCTGGTGGGAAATAGATAATGTCACCGTTTTGCATATCTCTTATAACTTTGTTTAAAGCCTTAGAGTCGTCGTTTGTACGATCTTCAGGATCAGCACCGTAATCCACAACGTTAAGCACTCTGCCACCGAAAGTAACGGCGGATTGATCTAAATACTCAACGAATTCTTCACTCTCAGCAAAGCCTTCTTTGCCGCCGTGACCGTTATGTATTCTAACTTTGTACTTAGCACCTGCAGTCAGACCCTCAGGTATTTTGATTTCAACCTTACCGGGATCTGCGAAAAGAACAGATACTTCACAGTACTGCTTGCCGTCTTCAGAAACAAGATAAGCAGAGGTCTTGTCGCCGTTATCTGTAGTGAGATTTTCACCTAAAATAGTGAGATTTTCACCGGCACAAAGCTTATAAAGACCTATAGACCAAATTTTAGGCTTGTTAACGGTTTTGATAGCGCTTGTGCCCTTTGAGGTCTGCGCATAAACACCGTACATACCATAGTCTAAATTTTCATCGATAAGAACAGAAGCATAGTTGTCGTCAACTATTGTAAACTTAGCTTCATACGCCTTTCCGTTGCCCGATTCGGACTGGGCGTAAACAAAAAATTTAATGTCAGAACTTTTGAAGCCTTCGCCCGAAAGCATAATGCTGTCGCCAGGATATGCCTGCTTAGAAATTTCTGCGATAATAGGTGCACCTGCAGCCTGTTTTACGTCGGGAAGTTCAAAAACGTCACCAACAGGGGCTACTTCACCTGTTTTGATCGAAGAGTCTACTTTTGTTCCTGATTGTTCGTCACTGCTTGTGCTTCCGCTATTGCCGCCTAAGTCACAGGCAACAAAGGAAACCATCATCAAAACAGCAAACAGAAAACATAAGATTTTCTTCATTTTTTAAGTCACTCCTTTGATTTTTTAATGATAGATACAATCAACTATCATATCACAAATACTATATCACAAAACAATGAAAAAGTCAAAAAGAAAATTGTTAATTTTTATTAAATATTTCAAAACTAAATAAAGAAAAAATCCCAAGTCTAAAACCTGGGATTTTTCAAAAAAACAATTATTCTTCTGTTGTTACGATAGCTTTTTTCTTCCTGATTAAAAGGATATATATGGCTGCAGCTGCAAGAATTAATACAACGGCTACCGCTATAACTATCCATATCCAAGTAGCAATTCCCTCGTCGGCTGAAGAGGAATTTGATGGGGTCGAGGGGTCAGAAGGAGTGTTTACATCAGAGGATGTTTGGTTTTGCTTATTGTCCTCAATCTCCTGTTTAGAATCCTCAATACTCTGATTTGGATCAATCTTACCGCTTATAAGGTCGTTAACGTCAACCACAATATCGGCATTAGGATCTGTAAGACCTAAATCTCCGAATACGTAATGTGGGTCTTCGCGTGTAGGCAGACTGTTAAGATTGTAAAGCTGTTTTCCGTCAAGACTTGTTATTATACCTGATGACTGATTGTAGTGTACGAGCTGAAGATCGTCAAAATCAGTTCCTGTAAAAATATCAGAATTCTTTCTTGACTGGAACCCTAAGTAGTAATAGCTTATCGGGTTTTCACCAATGGTGCTTCTAACGTTGTGATAAACGCGGGAAAGGGAAATATTCCATTCCATATCATCGTCATCGGCTGCACGCCAGATGGTGTGTTCGCTACGTCCGTCGGCACTGCCGTGAACAAGCTGATGCTGAGGGTTAGTAGAGTTCTCAGGATCTCTTGATTCATCGTAGTAGTTGTTATAAAGCTGAATTAGCTTTGGCTCAGATGCGAGCTGATGCGCCTTGTTTCTCCATTTATAAAGAACGGCAATGCTATCGCCCTCTTTAATTCTTGTGTCGGTAAACTTAACCGAATACATTCCTTTGTACTCATCGGTGGTTACTGTTGTAGCAATATAGTTACCGGTACTGTCCTTCTTTATTTCGTAACCGCCGTTGTCAATCCAATATTGCCAACCCATTTCAAAGTCGAAATTAGGATGACCGTTTATGTTAGGGTTACCGTACTGAACTGAAGGATAAAACTTGTAAAGATAGCTTTTAGCCATTTTTATACCCTTGTCAACTGAACCGTGCTTCTGCTCGTTGTAAACCTGCATAACGTCAGAACCGTAGGTGATTGTTGGAGTATCGGCTGAAACAGCGATGATACAACCTACTAATATAATAAGGGATATAGCGACTGTAATAACGTTTATTAAAAGATTTTTAGTGTTTTTCATCGTTTATTCCTCCTTATTAGTATTTTGTCTCTATGGGACCTAATTTTGATGACGTAATATTGTAACGAGCCTTGCTGTTTCCGTTTTTATTGTTGCGGAAAATATTGTTAGCCTGATTGTTGTAGAATGTAACGTCGGTGTCCGCACAATTTGAGAAGTTGTTAGCTTCAAATAGGTTAGCAACGCACCAGTTACCCGGCCAGCCGGAAGATGCCGGACCCATTCTGATACCGAGACCGCCCGAGCCTGCTCTGTCACCGCCGGTCCAACGGCTAATATCACGAATATTGTTTGCTCTGAACATATTACCGAATGCAATTTCACCGGGGATAGCTTTAGATGGATTTTTGCTCGATGTGGTTATTGTCATAGATATTGCTCTGCCCATCTTTTCGAGAGTGTTGCGGTCAAACTGATTCCAAGCAATTATGCATCTTGCATTGTCCACCTGGAAGCCTGTTACGTCTTCGTAATAGAATGGTGTAAAGTCAATACCCGTAGAGGTGTTGCTTACCTTATTGTGACAGTAGAACATATTGTGAATAGCACCGTACGCCTGAAGACCTGTGGTAGCACCCGGTACTTCTGCCCAGTTGGAGTGACCGTCAAGCTCGTTATAGCAAACGAAAGAATTAAGATATCCGCTGTTGGCAATTGCTCGGCTGGTTGTATCGGGCATAATATCCCAAGGCCTGTCGAGCGTTATAGTGTCGGTTGATCTTTTTATAACCTTGCGATACTGTCCTCTGCCTTTACCTGAAATTATTGAAACAACGTTACCAACGTTAATTTTATTCTTTTCACTCTTTGCTAAGGTTAAGGTTGTGTCGGTAGCGCTTTTAACGTTGCCGTCAAAATTATACACAAGATTTTCGAAAAGTATTATTTCGCCCGAGTTGGTGTTCGGTATACCTGCTCGGCGTACTGTGTTGTGTGAGATATAGGTGTTAATTGCCCAACCCTGAACAACGAATACACGTCCCGCGGTGTAGGTGTCGTTTAGCAAAGCACCAGAACCGTCTTTCGGGTCTTTCGGAGCACCTGCACCCGTTACGGTATTGTTACTGCAGTCTATAGTGTTAACGTTTGTAAATATTATGTCACAAATATGATAGTAAACACCGCAAACCGCACTGATTATACCTTCATTTCTTCTGACGTAAACCTTTGAAGAGTCGGCTACGTATATCATAGCGGTAGCATCGAAATAGTTATCCTCAATAATTACGCCATAGCTGTTGGTTACGTTAATAGGCCAGGTAGAAGAACGGGATTTAGAGGATACCGACTGTATAAGTACGTTGTGGTGGAAATAGAGGTTGTATTCGCCGTCCTCGGTTTTTCCTGAGGAGAAGTCTACAAAATAATTGGTTAACTTACCCTGTGTACGCTTTTGTTCAAAGCGAATACCCGTGATTTCGCAAGGACCTGTCTTAATATTTATAATACCGCCGGCGTAGGCACCGCCACCGCCGTTGTAACCTGCGAAAATGGTTGTTTTGTCAGCACCTGCGCCTAAAATTCTAACGCTTTTGGTAACAACAACCTTTGAGAATAAAAGATATGAACCTGGAGGAAAGTAAATGGTATCGCCGTTTTTAGCGGCGCTTAGCGCCTTTCTGAAGGCTTCGGAATCATCGTTTTCACGTGCTTTAGGATCGGCGCCGTGATCAACAACGTTGATTATTTTACCGTTAAACTGAACAGCGGGCTCTGCTAGGTATTCTACAAAGTCTTCGCTTACAGCAAAGCCTTGCTCACCGCCGTGACCGTTATGTATGTATACCTTGTACTTACTGCCAACCTTCAGTCCCTTTGGAATTATAATTTCAACCTTACCGGGATCGGCAAAAGAAACCGAAGCCTGAGCATACTCTTTTTCATCCTCAGAAACCAAGAACACAGAGGTTTTGTCGCCGTTATCGGTGGTCAGGTTTTCACCTAAAATAGTGAGCTTTTCACCTGCACAAAGCTTATAAAGACCGATAGACCAGATACTTGCCTTGTTAACGGTTTTAACCTGACTAGTTCCCGATGAGGTTTTAGCATATACGGCATACATACCGTATTTTAAATCGCTGTCGATAAGTACGGAGGCGTAGTTGTTGTCAACAACTGTAAACTTAGCCTCTTTGGTTACACCCTTGCCTTTTTGGTCGAGAGCGTAAACATAGAACTTGATATCGGATTTCTTAAAGCCCTCACCCGAAACCATAATACTGTCACCGGGGTAGGCTTGTTTGGATATTTCTGCAAGAACAGGGGCACCTGCAGTCTGCTTAATATCAGGTAGCTCAAATGTATCACCAACAGGATTAACCTTGCCTGTTTTAAGCGTGGTATCTACGTTTGATGGGGTGCTTGTGGTGTTGTTAGCACCAACGTTACTGCCTGTGCTGTTATTGCCGCTAGTGTTGTTGCTGGTGGTATCAGACGGTTCTTTACCTGAATTACAGGCAACAAACGAAACGGTCATTAAAACAGCAAACAGAAAACATAAGACCTTTTTCATTTTTTGCTTCACTCCTTTAAATTTTTAAGTAATAGACTTATCTATCATACTATAAAAAATGTATCACACTGCGGTAAAAAAGTCAAAATTTTTTTAGTGAAAAATAGGGGTTTTAGCATTTTTGGAACAAATAATAAAAATAGAAAAATTTATTATAAAATTTGATTAAAAAGGTAAAATTAAGTCAATAATTTGGGTGAACAAAAAATCAAAAGAGGTGTTTTTAATGCGTGAAAAAACAATAATACAAAAGAACATAGAAACAGGAGTATTTATAGGACTTATTTGTGCAATATTTTTAAGCTTTTCAGGGTTTGATAGTGCTTGTAATAATATAAGGCAAAACGTTTTAAGACTTCATATTCTTGCAAATTCAGATAGTGAGGCTGACCAAGAAATCAAGCTTAAAATCAGAGACGAAATACTTAAAACCACCGATATTTTCGAAGAGTGTACCGACCTTGACTCTGCCGTTTTGACAGCCGAAAAGGAAAAGAAATTAATTAAAGAAACGGCACAAAAAGTTTTAAGTAAAAACGGATTTGATTACGACGTATCGGTTGAGATAGGAGATAGCTATTTTGGTACGAGAGAATATGATGATTTCACTCTCCCTGCAGGGACGTATAAATCGGTTATCATAAGACTTGGAAAAGCCGAGGGTAAAAATTTTTGGTGTGTGCTTTTTCCTGCCGTTTGTGTGCCAAGTGCCACTAAACATACTCTGGATGAAAGCGTATCGAAGGAAGCTGCTGAAATAGCCGAAAATCCTAAGTCTTACGTAATGCGATTTAAAGCTGTTGAATGGTATGAAAGTATAAAAGATAGGTTAAAAAGATAAAAAACAGGCTCTGACAGTTTTGTCAGAGCCTGAAACTTTTACTATTAAATTTTTTCAACCGTGATAGTTACAGCCTCACCGTTAATATCCCAATTCTTTGTATAGGAATTATTAGTTCCAACACTTAAAGAATCAGCAAGGGTATCGCCAACTATATCGTCTGCCTTTCTAACGGCGATATCAACCGCCTTTTCGCTACCTGTGATATAGATATTTATATGGTCGGTAACGTTAAATCCTGCTTCCTTACGCATTGTTTGAATTTTGCTAACAAGCTCTCTAACAATGCCTTCCTCAATGAGCTCTTCGGTTAAAACAGTGTCGATAGCTACTGTTATACCGTTATCGGTCATTGTGTAGAAGCCTTCCTTTTGGGTAGCCTCGATTAAGAGATCTTCTACTGCTAAGGAAACGTCGCCCGAAGCAAGATTTAATACGATAACACCGTTTGCATCTAACTCTGCTTTAGCGGCTGAACCGTCGAGCGAGGAGAGAGCAGTTCTGATTTCACCTAACTGTTTGCCATACTTTGGACCTACTGTTTTAAGCTGTGGCTTGAAGATGTATGAAACGAAATCGCCAACGTTTTCAGTAAATGCAACGTTCTTGATGTTTAGTTCTTCCTTAATAATGTCGGAATAGAAATCCTCAAGCTCTAAATCGCACTTAACGTACATAGTAGATAGCGGCTGTCTGTTCTTCAAAGCGGCGCCGTTTCTTGCAGCACGTCCCAGAACTACAATCTTTAGCACGTTTTCCATCTTTTCTTCAAGGTCTTTGTTGATGGCATTGTCATCAACAATGGGGAAATCGCAAAGATGGATACTTTCAGGAGCAGATTTGTCAACCTTTCTAACGAGATTCTGATAAATGCTTTCAGCCATAAACGGAATCATAGGAGCAGCGGTTTTAGCGGTAGTAACTAGTGCGGTATAAAGTGTCATATAAGCCGCAATCTTGTCGTCGGTAAGCTCTTGTACCCAATATCTTTCACGGCAACGGCGAACGTACCAGTTGCTCATCTCGTCAACAAAATCCTGTAATGCACGCGCAGCCTCAGGAATTCTGTAGTTGGCTAAGTTTTGGTCAACCTCATTAACGGTAGAATTCAGTTTTGAAAGAAGCCATTTATCAATAACGGTTAACTTGCAGTCTGCAAGATTATACTTTGTTGGGTCAAACTTATCGATATTAGCGTAAAGCACGTAGAAAGCATAGGTGTTCCAAAGTGTGCCCATAAACTTTCTTTGTCCCTCAACAACTGCTTTTCCGTGGAAACGGTTTGGAAGCCAAGGAGCAGAGTTTGTATAGAAATACCAACGTATAGCATCAGCACCATAGGATTCGAGTGCATCAAACGGGTCAACTGCATTTCCCTTTGATTTAGACATCTTTTGTCCGTTTTCGTCTTGCACGTGACCTAAAACAATAACGTTCTTAAACGGAGCTTTGTCGAAAATAAGGGTTGAAATGGCAAGAAGTGAATAGAACCACCCTCTTGTCTGGTCAACAGCCTCCGAAATAAAGTCAGCAGGGAACTGTGCTTCAAATAAATCCTTGTTTTCAAAAGGATAGTGGTGCTGTGCAAAAGGCATAGAGCCTGAGTCAAACCAACAGTCAATAACCTCGGGAACGCGGTGCATTTCCTTGCCGCAAACAGGACACTTAAAGGTTACAGCGTCAACAAACGGACGGTGTAATTCAATGTCGTCAGGGCAGTTATCGGATAACTCTTTAAGCTCAGCGATGCTTCCTACTGAATGTAAATGACCGCATTCGCACTGCCAGATATTAAGAGGTGTACCCCAGTATCTGTTACGGGAAATACCCCAGTCCTGAACGTTCTTAAGCCAGTCGCCGAAACGACCCTTGCCGATGCTTTCAGGAATCCAGTTTATAGTGTTATTATTCTTTATAAGGTTATCCTTAACGTCGGTCATCTTGATAAACCAAGACTCTCTAGCATAGTAGATAAGAGGGGTATCGCAACGCCAACAGTGTGGATATTCGTGCTCAAATTTAGGTGCGTCAAATAATAATCCCTTAGCCTCTAGGTCAACTAAAACCTTAGGGTCTGCATCCTTAACGAAAAGACCTGCATAAGGTGTTTCTTCGGTTAATTCACCCTTGCCGTTTACAAACTGAACAAAAGGTAAATCGTATTTTCTGCCAACCTTAGCATCGTCTTCACCAAAAGCAGGAGCAATATGAACGATACCTGTACCGTCGGTCATAGTAACGTAAGAATCACAGGTGATAAAGTGACCTTTTTTATTTTGTCTTTCGCAT
>JAZLAD010000125.1:0-7780 GCA_045613005.1 Acutalibacteraceae bacterium
TCACATCGGTAACAAGAAGTTCCACCAAGGAGATACAAATATAAGTCTCCCTTCTGGTTTTGAAGACGACGAAATAGAAATAGATGAAAATGAAGTAATATATAAGGGTAAATCATACTATTTAAATGAAAATATTATAACCATTCTTTGTATGGGTGTTGACAAAAAGAATATAAATGAAAATTTAGGCTTTGGCAAAAACGGTCAGGCCGACTGTATTTTTGTTGTCGCCATTGACACCAAAACAAAAAAAATTACCATTATTCCCATTTCAAGAGAAACGATGGTAGACGTTAACGAATACTCGGTTGACGGTGAGTTTTTGGGTACAGCAAAGCAGCAAATCTGTCTTGCGTATTCATACGGAAATTCAAACGAAAGCTCAGCAAAAAACGTTAAAACCTCGGTAAGCCGAGCTCTTTACGGAATAAATATTTCAACCTATGTTACCATAAATCTTGATGCCATAAGCACAATAACAACCGCTATGGGTGGAATAAAGCTTACAAGTATTGAGGATTTTACCATACGTGACAAGGTTGTAAAATCAGGTCAGCAGTTAACCCTTAAAGGCACAGAAGCGGTTGATTACATTCAGGCTAGAGGCGAAGACGTAAACGCCAACAACCGCAGAATGTTGCGCCAAAAACAGTTTCTCACTACCCTCCTTTCTCAAGCAGGAAACGATGTATTATCCGATTTTTCCAAGCTCACAGAATACTACAATCTTTTAAAGCCTTATACCTCTACCGACATTTCTTTTTCTCAGCTCACCTATCTTGCAAGCAACTGTCTTTCAAAGAATATCGGCGATTCTATAGAGTTTAAATCCCCCACAGGTACAACCGAATTTGGCAAAAACGGTTGGTCAGAATTCACCCCGGACTCTGACCAAATGTTAGATATTATAATGTCGGTATTTTATACTGAAAAATTAAAATAGTTTTACAGCCCCTCTTTCGAGGGGTTTTTCTTTTGTTCAAGGTAAAATTTTTTAAGATTTATCTATTATTTTTCAAAACATAAAATTCAGAGAAAAAAAGAGCTAAAAAGAGAAAATAAGAGAAAAATAGAGTTTATCAAAAAATGAGGCGATTTTTAGGCGGAAATTTCTACATTTTTTGCAAAAATTACTTGACATTTCAGGTTTTTAGCATTATATTATTGCTTTAGACGGAGTTTGTATTATTATCCGTTGAATATATAATTAAATATATTTTTAAAAAACGCATCTGTGTAGAAAACAATCGGCTGGATGTATGCCGTAATTCGCATTTGCAGAATTACGAAAAACCCTTTGTCAGGGCATACTGTACTGCGGTTGGGGTATCGCGCAGGGTAAACGTAAAAATTTACTGCTGTCGACACTTAGTGTGGACAAAGGGGGATGCTTTAAATGGAAAAAAAGAATATTGTAGAACTCAGAAACATTTACGTTGCTTTTGACGGTGAACAGGTACTCGACGGTCTTGATCTTTCAATTAAAGACGGAGAGTTTATAACCTTGCTAGGTCCTTCGGGTTGCGGTAAAACCACAACTCTTAGAATTATTGCGGGTTTCCTTGATCCCGACAAGGGCGACCTTTTCTTTGAGGGTCAAAATCTTAATGGTGTTCCTGCTTATAAAAGACAGGTTAACACCATTTTTCAGCGTTATGCCCTATTCCCTCACCTTAACGTTTTTGAAAACGTAGCGTTTGGTTTGAGGGTTAAAAAGCTGCCTGAAAACGAAATAAAGGATAAGGTTACCGAGATGTTAGCGCTTGTTAACCTTTCAGGTCTTGAAAAGCGACGTATCGACACTTTGTCAGGCGGTCAGCAACAGCGTGTTGCCATTGCACGTGCTATTGCCAACCACCCAAAAGTATTGTTGCTTGACGAACCGTTAGCAGCGCTTGACCTAAAGCTTCGCAAGGATATGCAAAAAGAGCTTCGCCGTATGCAAAAGCAACTTGGCATTACCTTCGTATTCGTTACACACGATCAGGAGGAAGCTCTCACAATGTCTGATAGGGTTGTTGTAATGGACAAGGGTAAAATTCAGCAGATAGGCACTCCTCAGGATATTTATAACGAGCCTGAAAATGCATTCGTTGCCGACTTTATCGGCGAATCAAATATAGGAGACGGTGATAGGCACAAAGACTTTGAGGTTGAATTCTCAGGTCACGTTTTCGAATGTCTTGACAAGGGATTTAGCGCTAACGAAAATGTCGACGTTGTTGTTCGCCCTGAGGACGTTGATATTGTTGACCCTGAAAAAGGTATGCTTAAAGGCGTTGTTACCTCGGTTGACTTTTTGGGCGTTCATTACGAAATCATTGTTGATATTGGCGGCTTTAAATGGATGATACAGACTACCGACGAGCGTTTTGTCGGTGACGAGGTAGGCTTATACATTGAGCCTGATGCTATACATATTATGAAGAAGAGTGAATACTCAGGTCTTTACGGCGACTATTCAAGCTACAGCGAGGAGCTTGACCATCTTTCTGACGTTGATTACGTTGAGGAGGATTAGGATGAAAAAGAAATCGTTAGGCTCTCGCCTTTTACTCGCTCCTCACATAGTATGGTCGGCGATATTTATTATTGTGCCGTTGCTTATAACGGTTTACTTTGCACTTACCGATACAAACGGCGCTTTCACACTTGAAAATCTTGCAAAAATCGGCGAATACAAAAAGCAGTTCGTAATATCAATTCTTTATGCCTTTGCAGCTACGGTTATAACGTTGATTCTAGCCTATCCGATGGCATATTTTATGACCAAGCTTAACATTAGTTCCCAAAGAATGCTTTTAATGATTGTTATGATACCTATGTGGATGAACTTCCTTATAAGAACTTATTCTTGGATTTCCATTCTTGCAAACAAGGGTATTATAAACACATTTCTAACCAACCTGGGTCTTCAACCTATGAAGCTTTTGTATACACCGGGCGCTGTTATTCTCGGTATGGTATACGACTTTATACCATATATGATTTTGCCTATATACTCGGTTATGTCCAAGCTTGATAAATCACTCTTTAATGCGGCAGACGATTTAGGATGTAACGCGTTTCAGCGTTTCAGACGTGTTATCCTTCCGCTAACGCGCTCAGGAATACTTTCGGGTATCACTATGGTTTTCGTACCAAGTATCAGCACCTTCTATATTTCACAAAAGCTCGGCGGTAACAAGTCTATGCTAATAGGTGACGTTATCGAATATTTCTATAACACAGGCCCCGATTATTACAACGTAGCCTCGGCAATTTCAATGGTACTTATGATTATGATTTTGCTTTGTATGTTTGTTATGAACCGCCTTGGCGGCGATGACGATGACGGAGGTGTTTTAATATGAAATTTTTATCAAAGCTTTATATCGCCCTGATAATATTTTTCCTATATGCACCCGTTCTTGTAATGATTGTTTTTTCCTTTAACTCTTCAAGCAGTGTTTGGGTATTTGAAGGCTTTTCAACCAGATGGTACGAAAGACTTGCTACCGACTCTGAAATGCTTACCGCACTTAAACATACGTTTGTTATCGCACTGTCTTCTTCGCTTATCTCTACCGTCTTGGGTACTGCAGCATCGGTCGGTATAGTTAAGATACGAAATAAAATTTATAAGAGATTTGTGATGTCTACAACCCAAATTCCTATGATGAATGCTGATATCGTAACCGGTATTTCACTTATGTTTTTATTTGTTTTTATAGGAAAGCTTGTAGGCTCCAGCGAATCTTTAGGCGGTGCTACAGTGCTTATAGCACACATCACCTTTAATCTCCCCTACGTAATTCTTTCGGTTTTGCCAAAGCTAAAGCAGACCGACGTTCATCTCTCCGAAGCGGCGCTTGATCTTGGCTGTACACCTGTTAAAGCCTTTTTCAAGGTAGTAATGCCCTCTATTTCAACCGGTATTTTCACAGGTCTTATTATGGCTTTTACCCTATCTCTTGACGATTTCGTTATAAGCTACTTTACCTGCGGTTCATATCAGACCTTACCAATCGTAATCTTTAATATGACCAAGAAATCGGTAACACCTGACACATATGCGCTTTCTACCTTGATTTTTATTGTTGTATTTGTTCTTTTGGTGCTTTATAACGTCGTGCAAAATAAGGCAGAAAAGAAAAATCACAGCGGTCTTAAATATTAGGAGGTTTTGAGATATGAAAAAATTCACCTGCATTTTGGTAATTTTTACTCTTTTAGTTGCAACCCTTCTTACCGGCTGCGGCTATGAATACAAGGAACTTAATTTAAGGGCTACCTATAATAAATCCCTTGAAGGCACCACACTTACCGTTTACAACTGGGGAGAATATATATCCGACGGTGCCGAAGGTACTATGGACGTTAACAAGGAATTCGAGAAGCTCACAGGAATTAAGGTTAATTATCTTACCTTTGAAAGTAACGAAACCATGTATTCACAGGTTAGAGGCGGCGGTGTTAATTATGATATTGTAATCCCCTCCGACTATATGATAGCGAGACTTTTAAAGGAAGGCTTACTTGCAAAAATTGACACTGCTAAAATCAGCAACTACGACCTTATAGACGAAAAATACAAGGATATGTATTTTGACCCTCAAAACAGCTACAGTATACCTTACAACGTTGGTATGGTTGGCATAATTTACAACTCTGCCGATATAAAGGATATCGAACATTCTTGGGGTGTGCTTTGGGATAGCAAGTATAAGAATATGGTGCTTAATTTCAACAATCCGCGTGATGCCTTTATGACGGCGCAGTGCTTACTTGGTATCGACCTTAACACCACAAATAAAGCCGATTGGGATAAGGCCGCCAACAAGCTTAAAGAGGGCAAGGCGAACCTTCAGGGCTACGTTATGGACGAAATCTACGGTAAAATGGAAACCGGAGAAGCCTCTATTGCCCCATATTATGCTGGTGATTTCCTTACAATGAAGGAAGCAAACGATGACCTTGAATTCTTCTATCCAAAAGAAGGCACTAATATATTCGTTGACTCTGCTTGTATTCTTAAAAACAGCAAGAATTACGATGCGGCGCTTATGTATCTTAACTTCCTATTAGAGCCTGACGTTGCTACAGCAAACGCCGAATATATAGGCTACGCTTCACCAAATACCGCGGTAATCAACAACAAAGATTACTGTTATTATCAAAACGAAATTCTCTACCCTTCTGACGAGAATATGCCAAAGGTGACCTACTACGAGGATATAGACAATAAGATCAGAAATTACTATGAAGATCTTTGGATTGATATTAAGTCATATTAGTCTTTAGGAGGCAGATAAATGTCTAAACATCTCGATAACGAGGTTTTAAGAGAACAGCGCAAATCACGCGAAGAATATTTAAAGCTCAAAAAAATGCAACGCGGCGAAATGGATGCGGGACCTAAACCGAGCGAGGTTGCAATAGTTCCGAAAACGCCCTTAGAGAAACTTAAAAATTTCTGGTTTCATCACAGCAAGGTCGTTTTAATTTCACTTTTCTTTGTCATTTGCTTTGTTATTTTTGTTGTAGAATGTGCCAATAAACCAAGATACGATATTCAGGTTGTGTACTATACCTACACCTATGCACTTGATGAAAACATTGAGGGTATGGAAGAGTATTTCGAAAAATATGCTAAGGACCTTAACGGCGACGGCGAGGTGCACGTTAACGTTATTAACTGTTCTTATGAGAAAAAAGAAGCATTTTTAAATATTAAAAACGCAAATGAGAACAGACTTCAGGCAACCATTGTCGCCGAGGCAAATGCGCTTCTTTTCATAACCGACGAGGATTCCTACAAGCATTTTACCGACGTTTTTGAGGAGACCTTTTTTGAGGGTGAACCTGTAAAGTTATCGGATGAGTTTTACAAAACATCAGTTTTAGACGACTATTATAATCTCCCCGAAAATCTTACAATCTCACTTAGAAAAACTTCCGACACTATGATCGAAAAGGACAAAAAGGCTTCAACCTATTTTAAGGAATCAAAAAGGATTCTTGAAGAGATAACAAAAATAGATGAATAATTTTAAAAAAAATGAGGACCGACTGCTTGTCGGTCCTCATTTTTAAATCTCTACAAATTCGTATTTACCGTCTTTAATTGAGCATTTGATTTTTTGCCCTTGTTTAATACTACCGTCTAGGATTTTTTCGCTAAGTTTATCCTCAATTTCGCTTTGTATTTTTCTTCTAAGAGGTCTTGCACCGTAGGTTGCATCAAAGCCTGTTTCTGAAAGCTTTGTAACTACAGGGTCGGTAAACTCGATAGTAATTTCCAACTCTTTCAGGCGCTCAGAGAGATTTTTAAGCATGCCCTTTGTTATGCTCTTAATCTCTTCCTTTGTAAGCTTGTTAAAGACAATGATATCGTCAACACGGTTTAAAAACTCAGGACGGAAAGCCTCTTTAAGTTGAGATAAAACCTTATCCTTTATGCTGTTTATATCTTGTGAAACATCATCATTTTCAACAAAGCCGAAGCTTACCTTTTTATCGGTGATAAGTCGCGCTCCTACGTTAGAGGTCATAATTATAATGGTATTTTTAAAGTCTACCTTTCTGCCTTGCGAATCGGTTAAGATACCGTCCTCAAGAATTTGAAGAAGTATATTAAAAACATCGGGGTGTGCCTTTTCAATCTCATCAAAAAGGATTACTGAATATGGGCTTCGTCTTACCTTTTCGGTAAGCTGACCGCCCTCCTCAAAGCCTACGTAACCCGGAGGTGAGCCGACAAGACGGGATACCGAATGCTTTTCCATATACTCTGACATATCGAGTCTTATCATCATATTCTCACTGCCAAACATAGCTTCTGCCAGTGCCTTGCAAAGCTCGGTTTTACCCACACCTGTAGGACCTAGGAATATAAATGAGCCGATAGGACGCTTGGGGTCTTTAAGACCTACCCTTCCCCTTCTTATTGCTTTTGCTACTGCAGACACCGCCTCGTTTTGACCGATTAGTCGGTTATGAAGTTCACTTTCTAGGTTTAAAAGCCTTGCACTTTCTTCCTTAGTCAGCTGTGATACGGGCACACTCGTCCAAGAGGATACGATTTCTGCTATATTTTGCTCTGAAACCTCACCTGTATAATGGGAGGTTTTTTCTTTCCAATCAGTCTTTAATTTATTTAAAGTATCCTTTAGTTTCTTTTCTTCATCTCTGATAGCGGCGGCGCGTTCGAAATCCTGTGAGGTTATAGCCTCGTCCTTTTCGTTAGATAGCAAGGCTATTTTTTCCTCGATAGTTTTTATATTTTCAGGAGCTAAGCTGCTTTTAAGACGGACTCTTGATGCCGCTTCGTCGATAAGGTCGATTGCCTTATCAGGCAAAAATCTATCGTTTATATATCTTGCAGATAGCTTTACTGCCGCCTCAATTGCATCGTTTCCAATTTTAACCTTGTGATGTGCTTCGTATTTATCCTTAAGTCCTTTAAGAATTAAAATGCTATCTTCCTCACTAGGCTCTGCAACCGTTACAGGCTGAAAACGTCGCTCCAAAGCCGCATCCTTTTCAATGTTTTTACGGTATTCTGAAATGGTTGTAGCGCCTATAAGCTGAAAATCCCCACGGGCTAGTGACGGCTTTAATATATTAGCCGCATCGGTGGAGCCTTCGGCAGAGCCGGCACCGATAATGGTGTGTATTTCGTCGATAAAGAGTATAATATCGTTTGATTTGGTTATTTCATCAATTACTGATTTTATTCTTTCTTCAAAGTCACCTCGGTATTTAGTACCTGCCACCATACCTGTAAGGTCAAGAGAAA
>JAZLAD010000126.1:0-14549 GCA_045613005.1 Acutalibacteraceae bacterium
GATTTTTTCATCGTCAACACTAACGCCGCCTTGCTGAACAAGTCGTCTTGCCTCGCCGTCTGAGGATGCTAAACCGCCCTTTACCATAAGGGTTAATATACCTATTTTATCGTCAGTAAAATCAGCGGTATCGAGGGTTACTGTTGGCATATTGTCGTGACTTCCTGCACCCGAGAATACTGCGCGTGAGGTCTCCTGAGCCTTAGTAGCTTCCTCTTCTCCGTGAACTAGCTTCGTAAGCTCAAATGCCAGTATTTCCTTAGCAATATTAAGCTGTGAGCCCTCCCATGAATCCATCTTGTCAATTTCTTCAAGAGGTAAGAAGGTAAGCATTCTGATGCACTTTAAAACGTCGGCATCAGCAACGTTACGCCAATACTGATAGAATTCATAGGGGGAAGTTTTTTCAGGGTCAAGCCATACAGCGCCGCCAACGGTTTTACCCATCTTTTTGCCCTCGGAATTGAGAAGAAGTGTAATAGTCATAGCATAGGCATCTTTAGAAAGTTTCTTTCTGATAAGCTCGGTACCGCCAAGCATATTTGACCACTGATCGTCACCGCCAAACTGCATATTACAGCCGTATTCCTTGAAAAGATGATAGAAGTCATAGCTTTGCATTATCATATAGTTAAACTCAAGGAACGAAAGGCCCTTTTCCATTCTCTGCTTGTAGCACTCTGCTCTTAGCATATTGTTAACCGAGAAGCAAGCGCCTACATCACGAAGCATATCAATGTAGTTAAGTTTAAGAAGCCAATCGGCATTATTTACCATTTGTGCCTTTCCTTCGCCAAACTCAATAAAACGGCTCATCTGCTTTTTGAAGCAATCGCAGTTGTGCTGAATCTGCTCAGGTGTCATCATAGAACGCATATCGGTTCTACCTGATGGGTCACCGATGTAACCTGTGCCACCACCAATTAAGGCAATAGGCTTGTTTCCTGCCATCTGCAGTCTCTTCATAAGGCAAAGCGCCATAAAGTGACCAACGTGAAGACTGTCGGCCGTAGGGTCAAAGGCAATATAGAAAACAGCCTCGCCGTTGTTGATTAAATCCTTAATTTCTTTTTCGTCTGTTACCTGTGCTATAAGACCGCGGGCAACTAACTCCTCATAAATTTTCATATTTTAGACCTCCGTCAAGTAATTCTTTTGCTGAATTATATAGATTTGATGTTATATCTGCACCCGACATTATTCGGGCAATTTCATTAATCCTTTGCTCATATGTAAGTGAAGAAACCTCTGTATAGGTTCTGTCATTTCTAACCGCCTTTGATATTTTAATGTGGTTTAAACCAAAGGCGCAAATTTGCGCTAGGTGTGTAACGCACACAACCTGACGTGTGTTTGAAACCTCTTTAAGCATTCTGCCAACCTTACCTGCTGCCTGACCGCTGATACCTGTATCAACCTCATCAAAAACAAGTGTATCCACATCGTCTTTATCTGCAAGAACGGCTTTTATTGCTAACATTATTCTTGAAAGCTCACCGCCTGATGCTATTTTAGATAAAGGTTTTAAATCTTCACCTACGTTGGTGCTGATTAAAAACTCAACCGTGTCACAGCCAACCTTTGTATATCTGCCCTTCGCTATATTAACATTAAAGCAGATATTTGGCATATCGAGATATTTAAGTTGTGCAGTTACCTTATTAGAAAAATCGATTGCCGTTTTTTTACGGTTTTCGCTTAAAGCGTCACCTAAAGAAATCAGTCTTTCGGTTGATTTATCAAGCTCAAGACCTAACTCGTTAGCTCTTTGTTCAGATAACTCTATTGCCTCGAGTTCCTTTTGGGAAGCCTCTAATCTATTTAAAAGTTTTTCTTCGCTATCGCCGTATTTTAACATTAATCGGTGGATTAAATCAAGTCGATCGCTTATCTCATCAGTGTTTAAATTTTCACTGTTAAGACTAGCAGAAGCATTTCTTAAATCAACACCGATTTCATCGAGCAATGTACAAGCCTCTAAAAATTTTTGTTCAATAAGGGTAAAATTATTATGATCAAAAGGTCTGAGTACCTTTGCTGCATTTTGAAGCATCGATACAGCGCCATCTGAATTTTCATCGCCCGAAATAGCGGCATAAGAAGCAGCTAATGCTTCCCTCATTTTGTTAAGATTTCTTGCAATTTCTAATTTATTCTTTAGTTCCTCTGCCTCGCCTATCCGTATATTGGCATCGGCCAATTCCTTTATTTCAAAGTTTAAAAGGTCTATTCGTCGACGTTTTTCATCCTCATCGGTTTCTATCGACTGTAACTGCTTACGAACAGAGTTCAGATATTTAAATTCGCTGTAATAATCATCAATTAATTTACTGTTTTCTGCAAGTCTGTCAATATACAAATAGTGATTATCAGGATTTAACAAGCCTTGATTATCGTGCTGACCGTGAATGTTTACAAGATTTTTGCAAATGCTTTTGAGTATACCAACTGTTGCGGCTTTACCGTTAATTTTAACGTTCGAGTTACCTGAACTGCTTAGCGTTCTGAGTATTAGAAGCTCACCGTCAATAACTTGATAGCCGTTTTCCTCTAAAAGCTTTATATCCTCGCTTGACAGGTCGCAAAAGAGTGCCGAAACTTCAGCCTTTTCGCAGCCCTTTCTAATAAGCTCTTTTGAAGTTCGCTCACCAAGCACAGCATTGAGTGAATCGATTATTATGGATTTTCCTGCACCCGTCTCTCCGGTTAAAACGTTGAAACCATTTGTAAAATCGATATCTGCCTTTTCGATAACAGCAATATTTTCAATATGCAAATATTTTAGCATAATTTTTCACCGTTAAATTAATTTTTTAATTTCGTTTGTAAGTGCTATTGCTTCTTGAGTGCTATGCGTAACTATAAAAATAGTATCGTCACCCGCAATTGAGCCTAACATACTTGAAGAAAAAATACTGTCAACCGCTACGCAAACGCTTGAAGCCATACCCGTATAGCATTTAATGACAACGTCGTTCATAGCACTGTTTACCGATTTTACAGACGAACCAATTAACGAACGGTAGTTGGCTAACGGTTGGTCGTTAGTACCTTGACGTTCAGCCGAAACATATCGGTAATTACCGTTTTCGTCGTGATCCTTTACAAGCTTTAGTTCTCTAATATCTCTCGAAACTGTAGACTGTGTAACGTTAAATCCAAAAGATAAAAGCGCATTTTGTAAATCGTCCTGAGTGACAATTATTTGTTCTTTTATAATGGAAAGAATTTTTTCCTGTCTTTTATTTTTCATTACTAACACTCCTTACGTCGAGAAATTTTGCTGAAATCGTTTTAAAGAAAGAACGCTCACAAAGTCTTACAAGCTTTACAGTATCTAAAGCCCTACTAATCACAATTTTGGTATTTGGCTTTACGTTAGCAACCTTTCTGCCGTCTAACGAAAGATAAATTTCAGTATGCTTCTTAGAATATGCCTTTAAAACAACCTCTTTATCTCCGTTTAAAAGAATTGGCTTTGCAGATAAGGAATGTGAACAAATAGGTGTAAGACCTATACTTTCAGAGGTAGGGTCAATAATAGGACCGCCTGCCGACATTGAATATGCCGTCGAGCCTGTTGGCGTTGAAACAATAAGTCCGTCCGCCCTGTATTTTATGCTGTCGCCATTAACAAAGGCCGAAATATCAATAATTCTCGAAATAAATCCGCTTGTAATTACCGCATCGTTAAGCGCAGTATATTCGTTTAAAAGGTTATCGCCATCAAAGACCTTAACCAATAGCATCATTCGGTTTTCTATGGTGTAATCACCTGTTTTAAGCTTAGCCAAGAGCTTGTATTCACTCTGTTCAATATTGGCAAGATAGCCCATTCTTCCCGCGTTAATACCAACAATTGGCTTATTATATTTAGCCGCCTTTTTCGAATAGCGCATAATTGTACCGTCACCGCCTATGGTAACGATAATGTCTGCAACCTCGAATAACTTATCCTCGCTTAAAGGTTCAAAGTTAGAACAGCAGATGGTATCGGGCGCATAGGCTGTAATACTGTTTTCCTTAAAGAAAACTCCTAGTTTTTCAAGTGTATCAGAAGCACCCCATTTATCAAGGTTGGGCAAAACTGAAACTATCATTAATTTCACTCCTTTAATGCCGAATACGAGGTATCAACCAAAGCCTCAACGTTTAGGTCGATTAAAACCTGCGGATTTTCACTTTTTTCAATGTAACATAAATATTCAATATTTCCCTCAGGTCCCTTAACCGGTGAAAAATCAAGACCTAAAAGTGAAAATCGATTTTCATTTATTAAGGAAATTATCTTTTCAATAACCGCTATATGTACGCTTCTGTCTCTTACAACACCCTTTTTACCGACATTTTCCTTTCCCGCCTCAAACTGCGGTTTAATAAGACAAACTGCTCTGCCGTTATCCTTTAAGAGTGTTCGCATAACAGGAAGAATATGAGATAGAGAAATAAAAGAAACGTCAACCGAAGCGAAATCCAGCGCGTCGGGTACCTGTTCTTTTGTAACATATCTAAAGTTTGTGCGCTCTAGGTTTACTACGCGCTCATCAGTACGTAGTTTCCACGCAAGTTGACCGTAACCTACGTCAATAGCATAAACCTTTGCAGCGCCGTTTTGCAGCATACAATCGGTAAATCCTCCGGTGGATGCACCTATATCCGCACAAACGAAACCCTCTAATATAAGGTTAAAAGAGGAAACAGCCTTTTCAAGCTTTAAACCGCCGCGGCTAACGTATTTTAAAGTGGCACCTCTAACCTCGACCTTGTCATTTGGTTTTACAGCATCACCCGCTTTGTCGCATTTTTGGTTGTTTACGAAAACTATTCCCGACATTATAAGCGCTTTTGCTTTTTCTCTTGTTTCACAGAAACCTAGTTCTACTAATTTTAAATCAAGTCTTTGTTTTTCTGCCATAAATTCTATTCGCCGACAATGTTATTTATTGAATCAACGTCGAAATTGTATTTTTCAAGAGTGGAAGAAACCTTAGCAGTAGGTACAAACTCACCCTCAATAGCGTTAATATAAATTTCGCCTGAAAATTTTGATTCAAGTAGCTTTGAACTAATATGCTCAGCTATGCCGCCGTTTCTTATTCCCTCCTCAAAAAAGTATATTTTTTTGTATTTTTTAAGTGTAGAAATCAATGTATCACTAATTGGAAAAATCTTATTTAGTTTTACAATATCCGCTGTTTTTTTATCCTTCATTGCGTCATAAACATTGCAAAACACTCTGCCGTAACTCACAACCGCTGTTTGCGAATCGTAATCAATTACCGTAAATTCACCGCCAAGGTCGAACTGATAACACTCAGGACCTGTACCTCTTGGATATCTGATTGCCGCAAGTTCAGTGTTTTGAGAGGTTTTTGCAATCTGATTTTTGAGCTCGTCATAACTCGAGGGTGAATATATGTTCATATTAGGAATTGTCGATAAAAAAGCTACGTCAAAAACCCCTTGATGTGTTTCTCCATCCTCGCCTACGATACCCGCTCTGTCAATTAAAAGCTTAAGCGGTAAATTAGCAATCGCTGCATCGTGAATGATTTGGTCGTATCCTCTTTGTAAAAACGTAGAGTAGACTGCAAAAAACGGAACCAGTCCTCCTTTTGCTAATCCTGCCGAAAAAGTAACAGCGTGTTGTTCGGCAATACCTACGTCAAAAAATTTAGTGGGAAACTTATTTGCAAAATTAGATAATCCCGTACCCGACTTCATAGCGGCTGTAACTGCGCAAATCTTACTGTTATCACGGGCTAATTCACAAAGCGTTTCACCCGCTACGTCGGAATAAGTTTTAATATCGCTTAATACAGTTCCTTGTGACGCGTCAAAAGGTGAAACACCGTGATAATCCTTAGGACTGCTTTCTGCAAAGGTATATCCCTTACCCTTAGTGGTTATTACGTGCACCAAAGACGGTCTATTATAGCTTTTAGCAACGTTTAAAAGCTTTTCTACAGCCTGAATATCATGACCATCAACAGGACCTAAATAGTTAAACCCGAGATCCGAAAAAACATTATGCCTATATACAATTGATTTAATAAGCTCTTTGAAACGGAAAATCCCATTATAGAGTTTATTGCCAATAAGCGGTATTTTCACTAATAATTTAGTAACCGCAAACTTAAAATCATGGTATTTAGGTCGGTTACGAAGCTTGGTAAAGCAACGCGATAGCGCACCGACGTTACGGGAAATAGACATTTTATTATCATTTAGTATTACGATAAAATTTCCCTTTGTATGACCGCAGTTATTTAGTGCCTCGTATGCCATACCGCCTGTCATGGCACCATCACCGATTATTGCAACCGCTGTACCCGACTCACCCAAAAGCGCCTTTGCTTTATATATACCGTATGCCGCAGAAACCGAGGTACTGCTATGACCGGTAATAACAGGGTCGTGAACGCTTTCCTTAGGTTTCATAAAACCCGAAATTCCGCCCTCAGTTCTTATGGTAGAGAAGTTTTTAAATCTGCCTGTTAAAAGTTTATGTGCGTAAGATTGATGTCCAACATCAAATACAATAGCATCACTAGGCGAAGAAAACGCTCTATGAATGGCAATCGTCAATTCAATCGTTCCTAAATTAGAGGCTAAATGCCCGCCGTTTTTAGAAACGGTTTCGATAATAATATCTCGCATTTCATCGCAAAGGTCAGCAAGTTCTGAGCTATTTAATTTTTTTACATCATCAGGGCTTTTTATATTTCTTAGAATTTTATATTCCAAAATAAAACATCCTTAATAATCTCTTTGTAATAAAAACAAGGTGAGTTCCTTTAAAAAGACCGTGTCGCCGTTAAAACACTCAAGTGTATTCAGCGCCTCTTCAGTTAATTTTTGAGCTTTAATTCGTGCGTTTTCTATACCAACTTTTTTAGCATAGGTGATTTTTCCGTTTTTGTCATCACTGCCCACAGGTTTTCCCAGCACACTCTCGTCACCTATAGCATCTAAAATATCATCAATTATTTGAAATGCAAAGCCTAATTTTTCAGCATAAATTTCTGCATTTTTAATCTGATTATCATCAGCACCCGCCAGTATTGCACCACAAACGGTAGCCGCTTTAATCAAGCAACCCGTTTTAAGTGCATACATTTGAAGGGTTAACTCTAAACTTTCAAATGCTTTGCCGGTTATATCCATAACCTGACCGCCTATCATTCCGTCAGCACCGGCACAGTTAGCTAAAAACTTTGCCGCTTTAACTATTCTATCACTTGGAATGTTTTCGGTTTTCATAGCGACAAAGAACGCTTCGGTAAGTAAGGTATCACCCGCAAGAAGCGCTATATCCTCGGAGAATTGCTTGTGACATGACGGCTTACCTCGACGAAAATCATCGTTATCCATAGAGGGCAAATCATCGTGTATCAATGAATAGGTGTGTATCATCTCGAGCGCGCATGCAAAATTATAGGCATAATCACCGTTACCGCCACAAAGCTTATAAAACTCAAGCATTAAAATAGGTCGAATTCGCTTACCACTGTTTAAAAGGCTATAACGCGACGCATCAAAAATTATGTCGTAGCCTTCGCTTTTTGGGGATAAAAACTCATCCAATTTACTGTCTATTTCAAGCTGATACGTTTTTAGTTTATCGGTAAAGTTCATAAGATTAGTCCGCCTCGGTTAATTTTGTTATCTTCTGTTTTGCCAATTCTAATTTTTCACTGCATTTATTTGAAAGCTCAATTCCCTTTTCGAAAAGCAAAATAGCTTGATCAAGAGAAACATCGCCCTTTTCAAGCTGGTCAACCGTCTGCTCAAGTTCTTTAAGCAACTGTTCAAAATTATCGTTATTTGTCATTTCCCTGCTCCTTTTTAACCTTTGTAACATTGCAGTCTAAGCTACCGTCGCTAAGGCGCACCGTAACGTTTTGGTCAAATGAAATATCATCCACAGATTTAAGTGTATCTCCGTTATGAGTTACGACGGCATATCCTCGAGCCAGTACCTTAAGAGGGCTAAGATTATCAAGCGAAGTAACGGTAGTAGTAAAGCTGGTGAGTTTTTCTGAATAAATCTTTTGCGTTGACGTATTTATATTAGTTTTGAGACGTTGAATTTTACCTTCATAAAAGTTTACGATGCTTGAAAAAGAATTTTTATGAATTAAAGATAACCTTTCAAATTTAAGCCTTGAATTCTCATAATTTGCCGTAAGGTTAGAAATCAATAATGCTCTTAATTTTGAAACGTGGGATAAAAGTTCTTGGGTATCCGGAACAGCAAGTTCTGCAGCGGCAGACGGCGTAGGTGCGCGTAGGTCAGCTACAAAATCACAGATGGTAAAATCGGTTTCGTGACCTACAGCCGAAATTACAGGAACTGGTGCTTCGTAAATCTTTCTGGCAAGAATCTCGTCGTTATACTGCTCTAAATCCTCAGCCGATCCACCGCCTCTGCCGATGATAATCAAATCTATACCGTCAATTTCATAAATTCTATCAAGGGCTTTTACCATGTCCTTTGCGGCATTTATTCCCTGAACTAAAACAGGGCAAATTAAAATTTCGCAAAGTGGATATCTTCTTGAGGTGACGTTTAGTATGTCCTGTAAAGCGGCTCCGTCCTCAGATGTTACAACTGCAATTCTTTGCGGAAATTTAGGGATTGGTCGCTTAGTTGAAGCATCAAAAAGTCCTTCTTTTTGGAGTTTTTCTTTAATAACTTCAAATTTAGAAGCTATTTCTCCCTCGCCCTGTTTCAGCATCTGCTCAGCATAAAACTGATACTGTCCGTCCTTTTCATAAAGCGATATCCTACCAAAGATTGTTACTGCTTCCCCATCTTTTGGAACAAACTTTATCTTTTGGTTAGCAGCCTTGAACATGATACATCGCACCGATGCTTCATTATCCTTAAGGGTAAAATACCAATGTCCGCTTTGAAAATGATTTTTGAAGTTTGAAATTTCACCTGTAACCGCAATATAGGCTAAATTTGCATCGCCCTCGATAAGACCCTTTACATAAAAGTTCAATTGCTTTACGGAAATTACACCCATATTCATACTCAGTCTTCTTTAGAAACGGATGACAGAACACCGTTAATATAAGCTGAATCTTCTTTTGTTGAATACTTCTTCGCAAGTTCTACCGCCTCATTAATTGAGACAGAAACAGGAATGGCATCAATAAACTTGATTTCGTAAATTGCAAGTCTTAAAATAGCGAGTGCAATTTTAGTTATTCGCTTAATTGACCAACCAACCGAGTATTTGGAAATAATATCATCAATCGCTTCAAGATTATCAAAAACACCGTAGAATACTTGGGTTATGTATTCGTCGGGCTCGATATCTCTAACCTCCTTAGCAGTTTCGATTATTTCCTCTAGTGAATCACTGTTGAATTCTTTTTCGAAAACAAGAATTAGTGCTTCCTCTCGTGCTTCTCTTCTAGTCATACAGCACCTCTTTCATAAAATTTGAACACAATAATCCATAATACATATTTAGATTAGTATACACTAAAGTAAACATTTTTGCAAGAATTTATATTGATTTTATTGATAAATATTGCATAAAAATTCAAATAATTGACAAATCTTTGCTATAATGGTAAAATATATAAGTATGTATTACTATTTACGGAGTGATATTTTTTTATGATTTGGCATAGTGCAGAAGCTATAGATGTTTTAAAAGAGCTTGGCGTTGATAAAACTAAAGGTCTAGCAAATGGTGTTGCAGATATCAGACTTGACGAATTCGGCAAAAACGTCATTTCAACCGAAGAGCCCCCCTCTTTCTTAAACCGTGTGTTAGGACAGCTAAAAAACAAACTTGTTTACTTACTTTTTGCAATTTCAATAATCGCCTTTATCATTTCTTTGGTTTATAAGGAAACCGATTTCTATTCTCCTCTTTTGATAATTGCAGTTGTAGTTATAAACGCCATTGTATCAGCCTATCATCTTTATCGATGCGACCACGCAATATCCTCACTTAAAAGTGCGACCAATCCCGACACCACAGTTATTCGTGATGGCGTTGAGCAGATTGTTCCTTCAAGTCTTTTAGTACCGGGTGATATTGTAATTTTTCAAACCGGCGATTATATTACTGCCGATTGCAGACTGATAGATACTAATAATTTCCGTTGCAACGAGTCATTCCTTACAGGTATAACTATTCCCGTAACTAAAAGCGCTTCGGCAGTTGTTGAGGATATAACTCCTATTGAAGACCGTATTAATATGGCATATTATGGCACAAGTGTTGCGGGTGGCAACGCTAAGGCTGTTGTTGTTGAAACAGGTCTTAACACCGAAATCGGTCACTCCTCTACCCTTATAACCCAGGAAGGTACTGAGGAATTGCCTGTTAAGGCTATACTCGATCGCACTGAAAAGTTAGCCTACGGCATAATACTTTTGATTTGCTTTATTGTATTTATTTTAGAATTAACTGTAAACTCGGGTAGCGGAATTCCTTTTGCAAGTCTTTCTGCCAAAACACTAATGAACGCTGTTGCATTAGCGGTAGCAGCCATCCCTGAGGGATTACCTGCCATATGCACCGTAGTAATTGCCCTCGGTATTCAACGAATAATCAAAAGTGACACTATAATTAAGAAAACTAAGGCTATTGAGTTACTTGGAAAAACCACAGTTATTTGCTCCGATAAAACAGGTGTAATCACAAAAAATCATATGCACCTTGAAAAAATCTTTAACAAGGAAGGTTTTACAAACGCTTACGAGCCTTTAAGCGAAGCAGAACTAATGCTGTTAAAATTAGCTTCCGCTTGTTCTACTCTTGAAAACGATGCCACTGAAAAATCTATCGAAAACGCTTGTTTAACCTATACAGGTATTCCTAAAGACGAAATTGATAACCTATATCCCAGATTTAGCGTAATCCCATTCGACAGCGAGCGCAAAACGATGACGAGTATTAATATGATTTCAGGTCAGCCTATTGCAATTGTTAAGGGAGCACCCGAAATTCTTGCCTCAAAATTCGTTGATTTTAATGAGCAAGATATTTTAAAAGCTAATAATGAAATGGCAAGTGAAGGTCTTAGAGTTATTTGTCTCGGTATTAAGCCTTTAACTGAAGTACCTGCTATTCCTGCCGCCGAGGACATTGAAAAGGATCTTATTTTTGTCGGTCTTTTAGGACTTTTAGACCCACCAAAAAGTCAGACCATCAACGCCCTTTCCGCTTGTGAAGCGGCGGGTATTAAAACTATTATGATAACAGGTGATAATCTTTTAACAGCTAAAGCTGTAGCTAGACGCGTCGGCATTTTAAAGGATGGTACAAAGGCTTTGACGGGCGCTGAGCTATCTGATATGAGCGATAAAGATTTGTGCAAAAATATTGAATATTACAGTGTGTATGCACGAATTTCCCCACAGGATAAACTGAGAATTATAAAAGCTTGGCAAGCCAAAGGTCATAACGTTACCGTTACCGGTGACAGCATTGCAGATGCCGATGCATTGGCTATGGCAACCATAGGATGTGCTATCGGCGAAAACGGTACCGACGTTGCTAAGGGTAATGCCGACGTTATTATTAAAAATAACAATTTTGCTTCCATTGTTGATGCTATTCGCGAAAGCAGAGGCCTTTTCGCCAATATACAAAAATCTGTGGCATATCTACTTTCGTGCAATATTGCAGAAATTTTGCTTTACATTTTAGGCCTTATTTTCTTCGGAGCTCCCCCACTACTGGCAGTTCAGCTTTTATGGATAAATCTTTTAACCGATACAACCCCTGTAATAGCACTAAGTTCTCAAAAGGCCGACCATAGCGTAATGCACTATAAACCCATTACACTCTCAGGTAAGCTTTTTGAACTGAAGAATATTATTTATTTAAGTATTTTTGCCGTAACAATTTTCTTTTCTTCGCTTCTTTCCGCTATTATCGGCAACTCAATGAGTTTTAATACGGGAATGACCGAGACTGGTATGACTATGGCATTTTTGACCCTCGCACTTTCTCAGGTACTACACTCCTTTAATCTAAGAAGCACTAAAACAATTTTTAAAACCCGTTTAAGTCTTAAAGACTTTATGTTACTTTCAAGTCTGGTTATAATATTTATTTGCTGTTTCTTAACCCTCACGCCTGCAGGTGCTGTTTTTGGTCTGGCAACCCTATCCTTTGCGCAATTCTTAATTGCATCGGCTCTCTCTGCTATAGTAGTTATTGTATCAGAGATTTTGAAAATTTTTAAATGATACAAAAAATCAAATCACCCACTAAGTCTTAGTGGGTGATTTTTTATATGCTCAAAAGTGTGAAAATTAAATTTACTATGGCACAAACTATTATACCTAGTACGGTTGGCAAAATGAGTGCCAGTATCATCCATTTAATACTGCCCGTCTCCTTTTTTATGGTAATAAGCGTTGTTGAGCAAGGCCAGTGCATAAGTGAAAAAAGTATCACGCAAATAGCTGTTTTTATTGTCCAACCGTTATTTGCAAATATTTCTCCCATCTCCAAAATACCCATAGAATTGCTTAAATTCGTACCCTCGGAATATACCATAGTAGCAATCGGTAAAACGATTTCATTAGCAGGAAGACCTAATATAAAAGCAAGCAGCACGGCACCGTCAAAGCCTAGGAAAACGCCGATAGGATTTAATATTTCGGCTAGTTTATTAAGCAGAGAAATATCCCCTGTTTTTATATTGCCCAAAAGCCATATAACAGCTCCTGCAGGGGCTGCTACAAGTACTGCCCTACCTAAAATATGAAGCGTTCTATCGAAGACCGAGCGCACTATAACCTGCAGTATTTGCGGTCTTCGGTAGGAGGGCAGTTCTAATATATAAGATGAGCTTTTGCCCTTTAAAATGGTTTTCGATAAAAGTTTAGTTAAAAGAAAGGTCGCAAGTACACCAATAACTATTACAAGCGTTAAAGCAAACGCCGAGAGAACAGAGGAAGAAAAAGCCGAGCCGCCCACAAAGAATAAAGTTATAAGTGCTACAATAGTTGGAAACCTGCCGTTACATGGCACTAACGAGTTTGTAACAATGGCTAGTTTTTTCTCACGGTCCGAGTCAATAATCCTACAACCCGAAACACCTGCAGCGTTACAGCCAAAGCCCATACACATAGTCAGCGCCTGTTTTCCACAAGCATTGCAACGACTAAACGGCTTATCTAAATTAAAGGCAATTCTAGGCAATATTCCGCTATCCTCGATTAGTGTAAAAAACGGAAAAAATATTGCCATCGGCGGCAACATAACCGACACTACCGTTGCGGTTGTGTGGAAAATACCATCTATAAAAAAAGATACTATATTTTTATTTAAGTTTATGTTTAAAAGGCATTCCCTTAATAGATTTTCGACCCATAAAAACAGGTTTGATAATAGCTTGGACGGATAATTTGCACCCTCAATCGTCAGCCAAAAAATAAATATCAGCATTAAAAGCATTATAGGATATGCCGTAATTTTCGAGGTTAGTATTTTATCTAGCTTTCGGTCTTTTTTGCTGTATGGTAGATTTTTTTCCTTTACCGCCTTATTGCAAATCTCTCCCGCCGTTTGCACAGAGCATATAGTTATAATTTCGTTAAATCGCTCAACGGTTACGTTTTGCTCAAGCAATTCTTTTTGCATTGAGTCTACCTTTTCTATTATTCCTTTTACTTCATCGTCCTCAGCAGTAATTTTGGCTATTATATCTTGCTGTTTTGTATCTTTTGAAGCTAATAGGTTTATGGCAGCCCACCTTGAAAATCTTTCATTATGGCATATTTCTCTGATTTCTTCTGATAATATATTTATATACTTTTCTATATTTTCAGGGTATTTTACAAAATAAGCTTCTTCTAGCGGTGCAAAGAAGTCAAGTGCAAGAACAACCTTTTTCAGTTCTTTTCTGCTTCTGGCAGTTATAGCAACAACAGGTATTTTAAGCATATCCTTTAGCTTGTCTGTGTCTATTTCTATTCCTTTCTTTTTTGCCTCGTCCATCAAATTTATACAAAGAATTACTCTATTCGTTACCTCTAAAATCTGCAACACCAAATTCATATTACGCTCAAGACAGGTGGCGTCACAAACAACGATTACCGCATCATAATCGGTCGTGCATATATAATCTACCGCAACCTTTTCTTCTTCCGAATGCGGTACTAGTGAATAAGTTCCCGGTATATCAACAATTTTATAGTTGTTGTTATTCCCGTAAAAGTAGCCTACGGCGTTGCTAACAGTTTTACCCGCCCAATTCCCAGTATGCTGTTTAAGACCCGTAAGGCCGTTAAAAACGGTGCTTTTGCCAACGTTCGGATTGCCTGCAAGAGCAATTTTTTTCATATTTTCATTCGTAATTTCCTTTTTAGGTATTCTCAAGTCAGCACACCCTTTTCTACCGTAATTTGTTTACAGTTTATTAGTCTTAGCGCAATTACAGTATTTTTCACCATAAAGGCTACGGGGTCACCCAGAGGGCTAGTACCTATTCTTGTGATTTTAGCGTTTTCAATAAGACCTAAATCCCATAAACGCCGCTTTATATCGCTGTCGGTTTCT
>JAZLAD010000127.1:0-8291 GCA_045613005.1 Acutalibacteraceae bacterium
TTTGACGTAGAGGGTACGGGTGTTGCCTTTGCGGCGCACAGCGGTACAGGCAAGACTACCCATATGAATCTGTGGCAAGAACTCTTAGGCGATAAAATGACGGTGGTTAACGGTGATAAGCCTATAGTTCGTTTCTTTGACGATAACCCCGAAATACCCTATGCTTACGGTACACCTTGGAACGGCAAGGAGCTTTTAGGTTGTAATATGCGCACAAAGTTAAAGCACATCTGCTTTATTGAGCGAAGCAAGACCAATTACGTTACAACTATAGAAAAGAGCGAAGCAGTGAGTCGACTTATGAAACAGGTTTATATGCCTAAAGACCCTACTGCCTTAGCAGAAACAATGCAGTTAGTCGACCGCCTTTTATCCTGCTGCAGTCTTTGGAAAATACACTGTAACATGGAAATAGAGGCAGCTGAAATAGCCTATAACACTATTTTTAACGTAAAATAAATTATAAATTTATCTATTTGACATAGACCCTATTGTATGTTAAAATTAATAGGTAAATAAAAATTTGAGGTGGAAGTTATGAAGCTTAAATATGAATTTGTAATTAATCAGGTTGCGGATAATTTGGTTGCAGTGCCCGTTGGTGACGGTTTAGAAAACTTTAACGGTTTTCTTAAAATGAACGACATCGGCGCTGAAATTTTAGAAATTCTAAAAAATGACGTAACCATCGAAGAAATAGCAAAGCAGATGCTTGAAAAGCATCCTGAGTCTAATATGGAAGAAGCACTCGAAACCGTTACAGAATTTACCGCAAAATTGAACGATGCGGGTGTTATTATTAATGGATAAATTCGAAAGCTATGACTCTATTGAAGAGTTAATTCTAAGTCAGGGCGAAAGCATTTCTTCTACGTCGGGTATTAGTATGTACCCAATGCTAAGGCACCGTAGGGATATGGTTGTTATTGAGAAGGTAGACAGACCGCTTAAAAAACACGACGTGCCTCTTTACAGGGCAAAAAGTGGAAAACTTTTGTTGCATCGTATTTTAAGGGTGGAGTCTGACCGTTACGTAATTCGAGGCGACAACACCTACGCTCTTGAATACGTTCCAAAGGAGCGAGTTATCGGCGTTTTAAAGGAATTTCACAGAAACGGAAAGCGATATGATTGCGCTACTAATAAAAAATACAAGGTATACGTATTTTTTATGCGCCTTTTCTATCCTTTAAGATATCTTTGGAAAAAGGTAATTCGTCCTGTTTTATCAAAAATTAAACATACGATTTTTAAATGAAAATAGGCTGTCTCACTAAAAAGTGAGACAGCCCTTTTTCTCTTTTTGGTCTGATTGCGGTTTAAAATACTCCCGTTACGGCTTCGCCGTGCCATCCTCCCCTTTAGACAAGGAGGGCAGAGAAATATTCAATTAATGCGCTATTGTTTGCGCTATGGTGATTAGCAGCGGCATTGTAATAAGGGAGAGCACGGTGCTTATTGATACGGCTGATGCCGAGAGCTTTGTGTTAGCACCAAACTTTTCAGAAAACATTGTTGTAATTGTGGCTATCGGCGCTGAGGAGGCAATTGTCATAGCAACCAGCATATCGCCGCGAAGTCCGCAAAGATACATAAGAGCAAGTGCGGAGGCGGGGATAACGATTAGCTTAAACAAAACGCAAAGCATACACTTTTTGTTTTTTAGCGCGTTTATAAGCTTTGAGTTTGCAATATAATAGCCGATTATAAGCATTGGAAGCGGTGTGTTCAGTGCCGAGATATATTCTATAGGTTTCGAAACAACCTGTGGCAAAGTAACAGATAAAAGGAATAGCAAAACACCAAGTACAAATCCGATAATACCTGGGTTGGTAACGATTTTTTTAAAGCTTAGCTGCTTTTTATCACCGCTAATAAGCACTAGACCGTAGGTCCAACTGACAAGATTAAACATCGCCACGTAAATTACGCCCAGAAACAGTCCCGACCTGCCAAGTATCGCCTCTTGAAGCGGTAACGACATAAATCCGCAGTTTGAAAAAACAGCGCCGAAACGGATAACGCGTGAGGTGGATATATCTTTATCCTTTAAAAAAATAAGGCTTATTGCTATAAAAAGCAGGTGCAGCAAAAGTGCGGTCAGCAAACCTAAAAGCAAGGTTTCAAGTGAATCCTTTGAAAACTTATAGGCTCCAAATGAGTTTATCATAACACAGGGTATTACAAGGTATAGCACCACGTTGGTCATACCCTTAGCACCCTGCTCGGTTAAAAGCTTTCTTTTGGTCAGTATAAAGCCTAAGGATATTAAAATGAGCAGAATGGCAACCTGAGTTAAAACGTTTAAAAAGTTTGTTAGCATTATTTCACACTCTTTGAGAATTTAATAAATGCAGCAGTACCTTCGCTGTTACGCTTAAATACGCCAGCGTGCTCTAAAACCTTAGAGAATACAAGACCTGTTTCGGTCTTTAAAATATTATCTACGTTACTTTCGTTAATATCAGGATATTTTTGCTTGATTTCTTTTACCCAATCTGCGTGCTTTGAAAGTGTTTCGTTTGCTTCAATATCCTCGGCCTTTAAAATGGCGTTTGCAAGGTCTAAGAGCTCGTTTTTAAGTCTTGCGGGTAAAACGGCAAGACCCATAACTTCTATAAGACCTATATTTTCCTTCTTTATATGGTGAAGCTCTGCGTGTGGATGGAAAACGCCGAGAGGATGCTCAGCTGTGGTAATATTGTTTCTTAGCACCAGGTCTAGCTCGTACATTTCGCCGTTTTTACGTGCTATCGGTGTGATTGTGTTGTGTGGCTCACCGTCGGTTTCGGCAAAAATGCCTACAGTTTCATCGGTGTAAGCGCGCCAAGAGGAAAGTATTTTATCTGCCAGCTCGATTATGCGCTCGGTACTGGTAGCACTAAGCCTTATAACCGACATCGGCCATTTAACAATTCCTGCGTTAACGTCATCAAAGCCTTCAAATGAAAGTGCGGTTTCAACAGGTGCCTTTGCCATTGCAAAGGTGTAGTGTCCGCCCTGAAAATGGTCGTGACTGAGTATCGAACCGCCAACTATTGGCAAATCGGCATTAGAGCCTACAAAATAGTGAGGGAATTGCTTTACAAAATCAAAAAGCTTTCTAAAGGTGGCGGTGTTGATAGCCATAGGTGTATGATTTGCATTGAAAACAATACAATGCTCGTTATAGTAAACGTAGGGTGAATACTGGAAGCACCAATCACTATCATTGATGGTAATGGGGATTACTCGGTGATTCTGTCTTGCAGGGAAGTTAATTCTGCCAGCATATCCTTCACATTCCTTGCAAAGCAGACACTTAGGATAACCCGACTGTACAGCTAGCTTTGCGGCTGCGATAGCCTTAGGGTCCTTTTCGGGCTTTGAAAGGTTTATAGTGATATCGAGTGTGCCGTATTCGGTGTCGGCAGTCCACTTCATATCCTTTTTTATACGGTAACGACGGATATAGTCGCTGTCACAGCTAAGGTTATAGTAATAATCGGTAGCTGCCTTTGGCGACTCCTTGTAAAGCGTGTAAAACTTATCGGTTACGTAGGATGGGGGAGGCAGCATAAGTCCCATAAGCTTTGCATCAAACAGGTCTCGTGCTGTAACGCCTTCCTCTATTATTCCCTTATCTGTAGCATAGTCTAAAATTTCTTTCAGAGTGCTTTCAAGGTCTACGTCATAAAAAACCTCGTCACACTCAATACCGTCAAGGCCTAGCACCTCTAAAATACGGTTGGTAACGTAAATTTCATCACGCTTTGGAAATAAGCTTTTTTCAAGACCGTAACAAATAAGCTTTCTAATACTTTTTTCTAT
The DNA here is from genome assembly GCA_045613005.1 of Acutalibacteraceae bacterium. Classification (GTDB taxonomy): domain Bacteria; phylum Bacillota; class Clostridia; order Oscillospirales; family Acutalibacteraceae; genus UBA737. The sequence continues at coordinate 3,811 of JAZLAD010000127.1, forward strand.
CATAAATATCCCCCTAAAAATTGCAAACTTGAATTATTCAAAAGTAGGCTCAGGTCTTGTTTTGTTAACAATACATACAAAGGATTTGCCCTGATTTAACGTGATTTCATTGCCGTTATCATCAGTAAAGCTAAAGCCGTTAGAGGAAGCACCCTTACTCCACTTAATTTTTTGATATGTGCCGTTTGTTATAAAGTATCCGTTTCCGCTATCTAAAGCTACCTTGCGGTGATAACCGTCAGGATAATTTGTAATGGTAGTATATAAAACGAATAAATTTGAGATTTTAGTGGTTTTCCCTGTTAGGTAATCGGTCCTTTTAGTGCCGGAAACCGAGCGGATATAGGTTTTTGTATTACTATCAAAGGTAAATTCGGTCTGGTAGCTGCTTGTGAACGAAACAGTAACCTTTAAAGCACTGCCGTCTGTAAGCGTTACAGCGTTTTTTTCCTTTGCAAAGTTTTGCCAAGCGTTAACTTCCTTTTTTTCGGTTCTGAACTTTGAGGCTAAATTTTTCCAAAGGTCATTACCTAAAACGTAAAGCGTATGCTCTTTGTTAAGACCGTTCTGAATTCTTTTAGCGCCTAAAATATTAGAATCTACTGAAATATGGTCAATATCCTTAAGGTGAGGCGCACAGTAGGTGGGATCCTGCCCTGAATGAATGTAGATAGCATCGTGGCCCAGCGCCAAATCGACGTATGGGTATCTGGCTGAACGCACCGAGCCGACTTTGTCCACCTTAGATATATCCTGATATACCGCCATAAGACGTGTTATACTGCTTTCAACCTCGGTTTCGTATACTATATCAGCATCACTAATTCCTGCTTGCACCGGTTGCGCTAAAAGTACGTTATTTACCATAACCGCAACAGGACGTTTGTTTAACTTATCTTTACTAAGACCCGCTTCGCCTGTAAGCGGATTTACTATAATTTCAGAATTTTCTGTCTTATCGGATGAGGATGAATTTTTAGAGGTTTGGTCATTGATAACGGGCGGCTCAGCCGAACACGCCGATAAAAATAAAAGAGAAATAAGTAATAAAATTATAAGTTTTTTAAACATCTTAAAGCTCCAAATAATATTTAATTTTATTAGTATCTATTATACTATCAAATTAATAAATCTGCAATAGTAAAGCTATAAAAAATAACCGCAAAAAATTCCCAAAAAGTACATTTTTCTATTGTCAATTTGATGTTAATATTGTATAATAATTGTGTATATGGAAAATTGGGAAGTGCTAAGTGTTGACCAACATAGTGTATCTTGATAACAGTTCAACCACAAAGCCGTGTGTAGAGGCTGTTAATGCTGTAAATTTAGCTTTAAATGAATATTGGGGAAATCCCTCCTCGCTTCACACCTTGGGCTTTGAGGCGGAAGATGCTGTTTCTAAATCCAGAAAAAGTATATCAGCCTTGTTAAAGTGCAGGGAGGATGAGCTTGTATTCACAGGAAGCGGTACCGAGGGTAACAACACCGCAATTTTCGGCGCCGTAAGAAGCCGTGCAAAGCGCGGTAACCGTATAGTTACAACCGCTATTGAGCATCCGTCGGTGTTGGAGCCTATGAAAATTTTGGAAGCCGAGGGCTTTGAGGTTATATATCTTAAACCTGATAGTGACGGTAAAATTAAGGTAGAGGATATAAATTCAGCCATAAATGACAAAACTATCCTTGTAAGCATAATGCTTGTAAACAACGAAACGGGCGCAATACAGCCTGTCAAAGAGGCTGTTTCGGCTGTCAAACAAAAAAACGCACCGGCGCTTATTCACTGCGACGGTGTACAGGCATTCGGCAAAATGGCTATTGATATTAAAACTTTAGGTGTTGACCTGTTTACAGCCAGTGCACATAAAATTCACGGCGCTAAGGGAATAGGCGTTTTATATATTAAAAAGGGTGTTACGATAAAACCTTATATTGTAGGCGGCGGTCAGGAAAAGGGTATGCGCTCGGGCACCGAGAGTGTGCCGCTGATATGCTCGTTTGGTGCGGCGGTAAGAGCACTGCCGCAAATACAAAAAGAGAGCGACGATATAAAAGTATTAAACGCATATGCTAAAGAAAAGCTGTTATCTCTTGACAATATAGTTATAAATTCCCCCGATGATGCGCTACCTTTTATACTTAATATTTCGGCTTTGGGTTATCGCTCCGAGACTCTCCTTCACTTTTTAGAAAGTAAAAACGTTTTCGTGTCCTCGGGAAGTGCCTGTGCAAAGGGGCAGGGCAGCTACGTGCTAAGAGAAATGGGCCTCAAAAAAGAGCGCGTTGACTCGGCTTTAAGAATTAGTTTTTCAAGGTTTAATACAAAAGATGATATAGATGGCCTGTGCGAGGCGTTAAAAGAGGCTAAAGCAAGGCTCAGAAAGGCAAATTGATGAAAGAGATTATACTAATAAAAGACGGTGAATTATCCCTAAAGGGACTAAACAGAAGTACCTTTGAGGATAAGATGATAAGCAGTATAAAAAGAAGATTAAAGCCACTGGGTGAGGTTAAAATCCGCAAGGCGCAGTCAACAATATATATAGAGCCTGTATCCGATGATTTTGATTTTAACGAGGCACTGGAGCGTGTGTCGTTAATATTCGGTATTGCCGCGTTTAGCCGTGCAGTCGTTTGCGAAAAAACTTTAGAGGATATACTAAGAAAAGCGCCCGATTATTTAAAGGAAACGCTTGAGAGCGCCAAAACCTTTAAGGTTGAGGCAAAACGCGCCGATAAAAATTTCCCTTATAAGTCGCCCGAAATTTGCAGAGAGCTAGGCGGTGCGCTACTTAATAAATATCCGCATTTAAAGGTTGACGTTCATAATCCCGACGTAGTGGTTACTGCCGAGGTAAGAGATTTTGCGGCGTATGTCAGAGCAGGTCAGATTAAGGGCGCGGGCGGTTTGCCTATCGGTACTGCGGGTAGAGCCGCCGTACTTATTTCGGGCGGTATTGACAGTCCTGTTGCGGCGTGGACAATGGCTAAAAGAGGCGTTGTGCTTAACGCCATTCACTTTGCAAGTCCGCCTTACACGAGCATCAGAGCCGAGCAAAAGGTTAAAACCTTATTATCAAAGGTAGCAAGATATAGCGGTACAATAAAACTGGCCATTGTGCCCTTCACCGAAATTCAAGAGGAGATAGGTAAAAACTGTCCCGAGGATTTCTTCACACTTATTATGAGAAGAATGATGATGAGAATTTCGTGTATTGTGGCAGAGCGTGACGGATGTATGGCTCTCATAACCGGTGAGAGCTTAGGTCAGGTTGCTAGTCAGACCCTACCAGCCCTTGCAGTTACCGACGAGGTTTGTTCTATGCCCGTTATGCGACCGCTTATCGGAATGGATAAAGAGGAAATTGTGGCAATTTCTAAAAAAATAGATGCCTTTGAAACCTCAATTTTACCCTTTGAGGATTGCTGCACAGTATTCACACCAAAGCATCCGCACACAAGACCTAAAAAAGGACAGTGCGAAAAGGCAGAGGAAGGCTTGGATATCGACGCTCTTATCGAAAGGGCAATAAATGGAATAAGTTATTCGTTTATCGAATAATATTAGGAGGAATTGTGATGCAACAAAATATTAAGGTGGATGTAATTTATTATTTATCCCCCTCGGATTTTGAGATGGAATTCAATCTTTGTGGTTGTTGCCATATGCGTCTTCTTAACGAGAAAGCAAAGGATAGAAAAGAGCTTGTTAAGGCACTGGCAAAAGCCGTTTCAAGAAGTAAAATTATAATTGCTTGTGGCCCTATGTTTGACGATAACGGACTAATAAACACTATAAGCACCGCTATCGGTAAGGGCACCGAGGTTATAAATAATGCTGATTACGGCATAAATTTTGATGATAAAATCAGTGTTATCGAGGGCTCTACGCCACTTGTAACACCCGATGGTTTTTTCGGCGGTTGCATAATTGAAAGCGGTCCTCAGGCTATTATAATTTTAAGCGAGAGCAAGGGTATCAGAAAATCTATAATGAATAACCTGATTCATCAGTATATTTATGAGTTAAGTCTTCTTCCTGAGGATGCGTTTACGCGTGCTGACGAAAATGCAGAGCCTAAGCAGGAAATTGCGCCTGAGCAAACCGAAAATATCTCGGAGGAAACAGCCGAGCAACCGGAAACCGAAGAGGTAACCGAGCAGGAAATAAACGAGTCTCAGGATGTTTCTTCTAATGCTGAGCAGGAGATTGATGAAAGCTTAGCTGAAGAAACCGACGTGACTGAGGAAGCTAAGGAAAGTGAAGAAGCCGAGGAAGTTATCTTAGAGCAAACTGAGTCAGAGCCTGTTTTTGAAGAACAATCCGAAGAGCAAACCGAAGAAACAGAAGAATCAGAAACCCAAACTGAAGAAGAAACAAAATCGGAAACCGAAGAAGAAACAGAAGAGATAAAAGAGGAAGCTGAGCAAGATAATAATCCGTTTTTGGGTCAGATGGCACCTATTGAAATGTATAT